>CAYHRZ010000189.1:0-9309 GCA_964359125.1 uncultured Klebsiella sp.
TGAACCACGCCGTCGAACAACGAGAAGGCGTAGGTGGCAGCAGCCCCGGCGTCGCCCACGGCAAAGCTCACGACCCCGTCTTCTCGCTCGGTCAACTCGAAGACGCCGGTCCACAGGGCCATCGGGCGCAGCTGGGGCGCGGCGTCGGGGTCGCCTCGCACCCACAATTCCACTGTGAACGAGGACGGGGGCTCCCCGACCCCATCCAGGGTGGCGCAACCGGGTGGGCCATCGAAGGCCAGCGCGGCCTTGCCGTCGCCCACGGGCGCGCACGCGAACAGAACAAGCATCCACATGGTGGTGAGGATATCCGCGGCGCCCGGAGAACGCATGCGCACCGGCCTCGAACGACAACTCGCCAACGTGACGGCACTCCGCGAGCTGCGGGTGGGCGTGGCCGCCAACCACACCGCGGTCGACCGCAACCTCGACCACCTGCTCACGGGCTTGGCCAGGGAGAATGTCCCCGTCCGACGAGTCTTTGCCCCGGAGCACGGCCTCCACGCCACCGCCCAGGACATGATCGCCGTCGAGGGCGAGGACCGGGAGTTCGCGGTGGTGTCGCTCTACGGCAAGACGGTCGACACCCTCCGGCCCCGCCCGGAGTTGTTGGCCGACCTCGACGTGGTCCTCTTCGACATCCAGGACGTCGGCAGCCGATACTACACGTACCAGGCCACGCTGGGGTACATGATGGAAGTGGCGGCCACCACCGCCACGAAGATGGTGGTCCTGGACCGGCCCAACCCCATCGACGGGACGAGTATCGAAGGCAACATCGTCGAGCCAGGCTTCGAGAGCTTCGTGTCGGCCTACCCGCTGGCCGTGCGGCATGGCATGACGATGGGGGAGCTGGCGATCTACTTCCGCGACGTGGTGGGCATCCGCTGCGAAGTCGAGGTCGTGACGATGGACGCGTGGTCGCGCGGGGAATGGTACGACCAGACCGGCCTGCCCTGGGTGTACCCCTCCCCCAACATGCCCACCCTCGACACCGCGACGATCTACCCGGGGATGTGCTTGATCGAGGGCACCAACCTGAGCGAGGGCCGTGGCACGACTCGCCCCTTCCACCTGCTCGGCGCGCCCTGGCTCGACGGCGAGGAGTACACCCGGCTGTGCCGCGCGGGCGCCGCCGACGCCGGCCTTCAGGGGGTGGCCTTCCGCGCCGCCAGCTTCGAGCCGCGCTTCCAGAAGTTTGCTGGGCAGCCCTGCCACGGCACCGAGATCTTCGTCACCGACCGCTACCGTCTCGACGCACTCCTGCTCGGACTGGTCACCATCGAGGCGGCGATGCGCGCGAACCCGGCGCGGTTCCGCTGGCGGACCGAGACCTACGAGTTCGTCGACAACCCCATCGCGATCGACCTGTTGCTGGGCAGCGCCGAGGGACGCGTGGCCCTGGAATCGCGACTGCCGCTGCGCGACCTGGTCGACCGCTGGGCCGCGGGGCGACACGACTGGGAGAAAGCGCGAGAGGCCTGCCTGCTGTACTGAGGCTCAGCGCCACTGCCCCTCGACCCCAAAAATCGGGAGCAAGGGCAAGCCGTAGCCCAGGAAGTCGACAAAAACCGCCGAGGAGCCGGTGATCACCGGCTCCGGCACCCGGTGGTTGTAGACGTTCTGGATGTCGAGGTAGGCGTCGAGCGTCCAGCCCCGCGGGTGAAAGCGCTTGGAAAGCTTGAGGTCCAGCGTGTGGTAGTCGTCCACCCTCCCCGACGAAGGGCGAAGCTCGACGTCGGTGAGGGCGAGCAAATCCACGGCGGTGGCCCCGTCGAAGCCCACCCAGAAGCCACTGGCGTACCGGAAGCGCGAGGCCAGCGTCCAGTCGCGGCCGAGGTCCAGGGCGGCGACGACCCCGAGCGTGTGCGGCTGGTCGTAGGTGGACGGCGTCCAGGGGTCGCCCGGGTCCTCCCGGCGCAAGGAGCGGGCGTAGCTGTACCGGGCGCGGGTCACCAGGCGCTGCCAGCGGAGCCGCACCCCGAAGTCGACCCCGTAGGCCAGCCCCGCCAGCGTGTCGGTACTGCCGTCGGCCTCGTCGGCAGCAATGCTGTCGTAGCTCCGTCCCCACGCGTCCAGCGTGAGGTCCGCCGGGCCGACGCCCACACTGCCGCCCAGACCACCGCCCCAGGCCTCGTCGAGTTCCAGCGAGGCCCCCTCGGGGAAACCGACCAGCAACTCCACCGGCGGCGGCTGGTGGTACATCCCGAGTTCAGCCTCGAGGGCGCTGCGCGCGCCGAGGGGGTGGCGGGCGCTGAGGCGCGGGGAGAACCCGAGCCGCGCGGGTTGGTCGACTGCGAACAGGCTGTCGACGCGGAGGCCGAGCAGCGCGTGGCTGCCACCGGACCGGCCCACGCGCAGGTCGCCGTAGACGTCGGGCGTGAAGAACGGCACCTCGCGCTGGAAGCCGAGGACGAGCAGGTTCGCGACGGTACCCTGCGCGTCGATGCCCGCCGAGTACCCGAGGCTGCCGTCGCCGGGGTCGGGCGTTTCCACCCGGGCATCGAGGGTGGAAAGTTCCACCACCCGCCCGCCCTCCTGGCCCTCGCGTTCCAGCCGCGATGACTGCCAGGCGAGCGCCGGGGTGACGACCAACTCCCGGTCGCCCAGCGGGGTCCTCACCCGACCGTGGACTCGCTGCGTCGCGACCTCCACATTGTAGGTGACGCCGTCGTCCCCGGGGATGTCGATGTCGTCGACGAAGCCGAAGGCGAAGAGGCTGCCGCCGCCGGTGAAGTCCACTCGCGCCTGCCAGTCCCAGAAGCGGGGCAGGGCCCCGGCGCTGCCCTCGGGCAAGAACGGCGTGGCGACAGCGTCGAGGTAACTGCGGCGCAGCGAGGCGCTGGCCGTGGCGACCGGTCCTGGCGTGTGTCGCGACGCGGGGGCCCCCACCGGCGTACTCGCGAAGCCGCCCGCGAACACGATGTTCGCGCCCACCCGGGCCTCGGCGTCGGGCAGGTCCCCACGGGTGACGAGGTCCACCGTGCCCGCCAGGGCCCGCCCGTAGCGAACCGGGCCGCCACCCGGGAGAAAGTCCACCCGTTCCACGTAGGCTGGGTGGACGACCGAGGTGAATCCCCCCAGGTGGTACACCAGCGGCACCCGGACGCCGTCGATGTACACCGCCGAGTGGTGCGGGTCGCCGCCGCGCACCAGGAGCCAGCCCATGTCGAGCGGCGTCCGCAGCGTTCCCGGGAGGTTCGCCACCGCCCGGAGCGGGTCACCGAGGCTCCCCGGCGTGGTCCGCAACTCCTCCGCAGTGATCGTCTGTCGCGACACCTCGCCGCGACCCAGTCGGTAGGTGCCCACGAGGCCGCCCTCGACCGGCAGGGGCCCCGGGGGGGCGACCGGTGGCGGCGACGGCGGGGGCACGAGGTGCACCACCAGCGGCAACACCACCGCCACCGGCACACCGTCTTCCGTGGCGGGCACGAAGCGCCGCCCGTCGAGCGCACGCACGACCCCCTCTACCAGCGGCGTGGGGCCCTCCACCACCCGGATCGACTCGATGTTGCCGCGCTCGTCGACCAGCAACTCCAGCACCACCCGCGACGAACCCAGCGCGGGCTCCACGCCGTCCGGCCAACCGAAAGCCGGCGCCTCGACCCATCGGGGCGCCTCGACCACCGGCTCCCCGGCGAGGGCGAGGGCACCGGCGAGCAAGATGGTCGCCGCCAGGGGCATCGCCGCGCACGGTAGCACGCCGTCGCACGGCGACGGTCCCGCGCGGGCTGGTTAGGCGCCGCGTGCCCAGGAGCACCCGTGAACCGCAACCACCTCCTCGCCGCCGCTGCCGCCGTGGCCCTCATCCCCCTCGCGATGTACGCCTGTGGCGACACCAGGAAGCCTGCTGCCGCCGACGCCAAGGTCGACGCCGCGCCGCCTGCGAAGCCCGGGGCCAAGGCCGCGCCCGCCGCCACCGGCGGCCCCACGCTGATGCTCGCCGAGGCGCAGTTCGTGCGCGGCGCCGACAACAAGCCCAAGCCGGGCCCCGCGCTGCTCACGTTCTGGGCCAAGGGCGCCACCGGGTGGAGCAGCTCCACCCTCGAGGACCCCGACAGCAACGTGTTCCACAAGGTGCTGCCCACGGGCGACGGCGGCTTCTACAGCATCGGCGCCGAGGGCGCCTTCCTCAAGAAGTGGACGAAGAACGCCGACGCGTGGACGGCGGAAACCCTCTGGAACCCGAAGTGGGAGGGCAAGTTCAACCGCATCCGCGACATCGAGGTGGGCGATGTAAATGGCGACGGCAAGGACGACCTTGTGATGGCCACCCACGACAGCGGCGTGCTCGCGGTCGGCTCGTTCGGCGCCGACGGCAAGCTCGTCGTCACCGAGTACCGCAAACAGGCCGACACCTTCGTCCACGAGATCGAGGTGTGCGACGTCGACGGCGACGGCAAGAACGAGTTCTTCGCCACGCCCTCGGCCCGCAACCAGTCGTCGGGCAAGAGCCAGCCCGGGCAGGTGATCATGATGAAGTGGGACGGCACGACCCTCGTGGAGAGCGTGCTCGACGACTTCGTGGAGAGCCACGCGAAGGAGATCCTCTGCGCCAACGTCGACGGGCAGGGGCCCAGCGAGTTCTTCTCGGTGGTGGAGGCCCACACCGAGGTGGTCGACGACAAGCCGGTGATCAAGAACCCGGTTGAAATTCGGCAGTACACGTGGACCGGCGGCAAGGTGGAGCACAAGGTGGTGGCCACCATCGACGACCGGCAGACCCGGTTCCTCGTCCCCGGCGACTTCGACCAGGACGGCAAGCTGGACCTGGTCGCTGCCGCGATGAAGACCGGCGTGTACCTGCTCACCCAGAAGGGCGACGGCACGTGGAACGCCACGACCATCGACCGCAACAGCGGCGGCTTCGAGCACGCCAGCTACGGCGCGGACCTCGACGGCGACGGCAAGCTCGAGCTCTACGTAGCCGCCGACGACCAGAAAGAGCTGCGCGTGTACAGCTACAACGCGGCGAGCAAGGTGTTCGACAAGCAGGTGATCGGGCCCATCCAGAAAGACACCATCACCTGGAACGTCACCAGCGCGGTGTTCTAGTGACCGGCCGGGGCGCGGCCTTCGGCGCCCTGGCGCTGGCCACGCTGTTGCCGTGGATCACCCCCCCGGTGGGACTCGCCGCCGGCGTGCTGTTCGCGTTGACCGTGGGCAACCCCTGGCCGAAGCAGTCGTATCTGCTGTCGCGACACCTGCTGAAGGCCTGCGTGGTGGGCCTCGGTTTCGGCATGTCACTCGGCGCGGTGTGGACGGCCGGCAGCCAGGGGGTGGTCTACACCGTCGCGGGGATCGCGCTCACCCTGGTGCTGGGGGTGGCCTTCGGCAGGCTCTTGGGCGTGGCGGAAGACAGTTCATTCCTCATCACCGCCGGCACCAGCATCTGCGGGGCCAGCGCCATCGCCGCCGTGGGCCCGGCGATCAACGCCCGCGCGGAGGCGATGACCGTTTCGTTGGCCACGGTGTTCATCCTCAACGCGGTGGCGCTCTACCTGTTCCCGGCCGTGGGGCACGCGGTGGGGCTCAGCGAGGCCCAGTTCGGCGTGTGGGCGGCGATCTCGATCCACGACACCTCCTCGGTGGTGGGCGCGGCCTCGGCCTACGGTCCGCAGGCGCTGGAACTGGCGACGGTGTTGAAGTTGGCGCGGGCGGTGTGGATCGTCCCCATCGCGGTGGCGGCTGGGGCCTGGAAGCGACGACGCGGCGGAGGCGGTGGCGAGAGGGTCGATGTCCCGTGGTTCATCGGCCTGTTCCTCGTGGCGGCGGCGCTGCGGTCGGCGCTCCCCGCCGGAGTGGCAGTCTTCGACGGTCTGACCGCGCTGGCGCGGCACGTACTTGTGCTCACCCTGTTCCTCGTGGGCTCCGGCCTCAGTCGCGACACGATACGCACGGTTGGCACGCGCCCGCTGCTCCAGGGCCTGCTGTTGTGGCTGGTCACCGGGAGCGTGGCGCTGTGGGCTACTTGGCGGTTCGTGCCGGGGTAGCGGCCAGCGGTCAGCCGTCGCCGGTCAACTGCCACGCGACCTGTGTTCGACCTACGGCAGGTAGCCCCGGCCGATCAGCACCCGGGCGATGGGCCGCTGGCCGTGCAAAACCGAGAGCCGCCGCAACAGGTCGTCGATGGCCTCGGTGCGCGCCCGCCCGAGGTCCACGTTGTACACCGCGCCCTTGCCGCCCCGCTTGGGCTCCGGGTCGCTGACGTAGTGGAAACGGTGGCCGTCGGCGGTGCCAAACGCGCCGTTGTAGCCGGCCGTGTACCAGTCACCCACGATGGCGTCGAGGTCGTCGAGTGCGCCCTCGCGCTCGAAGAGCACCTGGACGGGGAGCTGATCCCAGGGGGTCTGCGTGCTCACGCGCACGTCGAAATCGAACTTCTTCCAGGGTAGCGCGGCGGGGGCGCGGGCCAGGGCCTGGTAGTCGGCGAGGGCCACGACGTAGGGCTGGTCGCCCACCTGGCCGACTTCGCTGGTGTTCGGGTTGACGAGGTCCACCCGGACCGCCGCGTAGGACCGGGCCCCGTCGGGGATGATCGGCACCACCCGACCGTCGGGTGCGCGCTTCATGCGGCCGGCCTCGGCGATCCAGCCCTGGGCGGCCTGCTCGGCGGCGTAGTGGTCGAACATCTCGCAGTAGGCCTCGCGGTGGGCCACCAGGACCTCGCGGGGGTCGATGTCGTTCTTGAAGAAGCGCTCGATGTCGCTGCGGTAGGCCTGGGCACCGTCGAGGAAGGTGTTCTCGTCGCGGTCCTCGCCGATGTACGTGTCCAACTCCCGCTGGCCGCCGTCGACGTCGCCGAGGGCGAACAGCAAGTGCGCCAGCCCCTGCCGAGCCCGTGGTTGCCCTGGCGTGTCGCGGAGCACCTGCCGGTAGGCGGCCTCGGCCTCCCGTGGCTGGTCCAGGTCCTCCAACGCCGCCGCCAGCGACAGCCGGAAGCCGTCGCGCATGGCCCCGATCTGGTCGCCCTCCGCCGGGCGCTGCACCAGCATCTCCTCGCAGCGGCCGATCGAGGCCTGGATCAGTGGCAGCGCCAACTCCGGCTCGCCGAGTTGCAGGTGGACCACGCCCAGGGCGTTGAGCAGGTCGGGGCGGTCGGGGGCCGCTTCCGTGGCTTCCAACAAAAGCTGGCGCGCCTCGCGCGGGTCCCCGTCGTTGAGCTTGCGTAGCGCGGCCTCGGCGAGGGCCTCGGGATTGACGTCGGACATCGGATCTCCCCGGCGAGTCTAGCGCGGAGGAGCGGGGTGGGCTGGCGGGCGGCCGGAGGCGAGCGGGCGGCGGCGCAGCGTCACCTGCTCGTCACACAGTCCTGGCAGCAGGTTGACATTTGGGGGCGGCAAAAACGTCACAACGCTAGACTCCTCGTGCCAGGACGGCGCCGTCGCGACCGGCCCAGCAGCCTCACCCGTCACCGTGGAGAACTAGCCAATGACTTTCAAGAAGATTGCCGGGCCCATCCGGCTCGTCTCGGGCACCAATAGTGCCGACGTGGAGGCCGCCCTGCTACCCCGGGCCGTGGGCCGCCTCGCCAAGCTGGCGCAGTACACCGTCCTGGTCCACTCCGCCCCGGGCACCGCCCCGAAGATCGGCTTCAAGCTCCGTCACGGCCCCGACGGGGTGGCGTCGAAGGAGATCGTGAACTCCGCGACGGTGGCCGTCCCCGCCGACAACCTGGGCATGTATGATTCCGGGGCGACCGTGCTCAACAACTACCTCCACCCCATCCCCGTCGTGGGCGGCTCCGCCACGGGCGACTCGGTCACCATCTCGGTGTTCGAGATGCTGAAGCCGTTCTGATGGGGCGCGCGGGCAAGGCACCGGCGGCCCTCGACGCGCGCACCGCCGCGCTGTTCAACGACTTCTGGCCCCCGGACAGCCCATTCCCGCGGGGGGCGCCGTGGATGGCGGGGCGGTGGAGCGAACGGCCTTCGAGGGTTTCCTGGCCGAGCGAGACACGGGATCCGGCGAAGCGTCTAGCGACGAGCACGACGGCGTCACCGAATCTGCTTCCGTCGCGAGTTGGCTAGACTGGCTGCACGACTATTTCATGGGCCCCTGCTCGGGTGGATCGAGCGCCGATGGTTGGGCCGACTGCCAGGTGCAGTGCGCCACTTGTTCCCCGGGTCCAAGGGCTGGTGCCGAGCCGTGGCGCCCGACTGTTCTTGCACTTGGTGCGAGTGCCAGAACTTCGACGGGGGCCCTCGGCTGCCGGGGGACGAGGAGCCGAATCCGGGCGATGGACCGACCATCATTACCTAGCCCGGCGGCGTTGGTGATCGGCCCGGTCCTGCTCGCGGGGATGTTGCCCGCTCTCGCCTCACTTCTGAACGACCGACCGACCAGCGCGATGCCGGTCGAAACTCCGGGGCACCCCCTTGGACTCTGATCCGGAGCACCCCATCGGCCCGTGCGACGAGCGAGTCCGACCCGCGAACTACCCGGGAAGGAAGCGGTAGCGTGCTGCTTCTCCTGCCGGCCGCCTGCGCCCACCTGCACGAGCCGGGCGTCGCCGCGGTGCCTCCGGCCTGCCCAGGCCACGCGGCCATCTCCCTGCACCCGCCGCCCGACGGCAGCATCGAGGCGACGGTGGCGCTGGCCGAGATCATCGACCGCGAAAGGGGGTGCGGGAGGTGAGCCCGCCGCGAGTCGCCCGCGACAACCGCCGGGTCGCGCTCCGTGCCGCTCGGATCGTGCCAAAGCTGTATTTCGCCAGTCACTCTGCCGATGGACATCGCCACGGGCATCGAGCTCGAGTTCGACGACGACATCGGCATCGGCATCGACATCGACATCGACATCGACATCCGCACCGGCATCGGCATCGAGTTCAGCGCCTCCTGTGGCTGACGGGGATCGGCTGCGGCGGGTAGACCTCGCGTGGAGCCCCCCATGGCCGACGTCGCTCCGCACACCGCCACGCCGGCCGTGGCGGCCCGCCGCCGCGCTACTCTCCCCCGCCCGACGGAGACCTCGATGGCGCTGGACCTGGTGATTCGCAACGGCACGGTGGTCGACGGCAACGGCGGCGAGCCCTTCGTGGCCGACGTGGGCGTCCGCGCCGGGCGCATCGTCGAGATCGGCGCGCTGTCGGGGATGGCGGCGGACAGTTCCCTCGACGCGGAGGGGGCGCTGGTCACCCCCGGCTTCGTCGACATCCACACCCACTACGACGGCCAGGCCTCCTGGGACCAGGACCTCGCGCCGTCGTCAGTCCACGGCGTCACCACCGCCGTGATGGGCAACTGTGGCGTGGGTTTCGCGCCGGTGCGCCCCGCCGACCGCGACACGCTGGTCCGGCTGATGGAA
>CAYHRZ010000190.1:0-9297 GCA_964359125.1 uncultured Klebsiella sp.
GTTGCCCTTGCCACCACCGCTGCCGCGACCGCCGGGAACTCCCGGTGCAACAGCATGGCTCTCTCGGAGGTGAGAAACCCGATCGGTCCTGGGATCGGCCTTGCGGTCGTGAATACCCGTGAATCGGAGGGATCCCACCGACGAGCCCAGGCGCGAGGTGCAACGTTCCATGCCAACGCGTCGGCACGGGCCTCGACGTGGCGGCGACGGGCGCCGTGTTGCTCGGAGCCCTGGTGGCCGTCGGTTGGGCCTTCGTCACCCGCGGGGCGGTGGGTCGCCTGGCGGGGGCGCACGCCGCCTGGGTGCTGGCGGCCGCGCCGGGCATCGACGTGCCCCGAGTCGAGGTCCTGCCGCCGCGCGTGCTGGTGCCCGGCGATCCCCTGTCGCGCTGGATCGAACTCCGGGATGGCGGAGGCGTGGGTCGTTTCGACGCGGTGGGTAGTCTGGACGAAGTGGGTGCTTCGCTGCGGCGCGGCGACGGCGTCGTGCTCCCGCCGACGGCGCTGGCGGAGGACCTCTACCTGCTCCTCGCCGACGCGCGGTCCGGCGCCATCTCGCTGGTCGGCTGCGGCGAGGTCAGCGCGGCGCACCGGGCGGCGCTCACCGTGGAGCCGCTCTACACGGTGGGGCGTTGTGGCGCGTTCCCACTGCGCCTGCGTGTCTCCGAGGCCATGCCGGAACCCCGGGAGCTGATTGTGCTCCGGGATCGCAGCGTGCAGGACGGCTACGACGTGATCGACATCGCGGAATTGCGCGACGTGTCGGGCCGCGACGTCGTGCTGCGCCTCCAAGTCGACGCGACGGTGGCGGACCTGGTCGCCACGTTGCAGGTCGTGGAGGGCGCCCGCGCCGTGTACCTGGGTTGGGGCGTCACCCTAGAGGGCGACGACCTCGCCGTGGGCGTGGAGCCGGGCCTGCGCGTGGCCGAGCGGAGCCCCGGCGGCGACGACACGGTCGAGGTGACCCCCGGCCCCGACGTGCCCCCGGCCCCTGCCGACACTCCGGCCGCGACACCTTGACCGCGCCCGATCCGCGCGCATCGTTGTCGACCGTGCCCCCCGCAGACTGGCGCCGTCTCCTCTCCCTGGCGCGCCCGGAAGCCGGACTGCTGCTCGGCGGCACGGCGGCCCTGTTCGTGGGAAGCGCCCTCTCGCTGGTTTTCCCCAGGGGCATCGGTCTCTTGATGGAGATCGTCACCACGCCGGGGGGCCGCGAGCGGATGGATCAACTAGTCGCCGCCCTCTTCGTGGTGTTCCTGGTGGTGTCGGTAGCCGGCTTCGGCCGCGCCTACCTGTACACCCTGGCCGGCGAGCGGGTGGTGGTTCGCCTCCGCCGCCAGTTGTTCGGGTCGATCATCCGGCAGGAGATCGGCTTCTTCGACGCGCAGCGCACGGGAGAACTGGTCAACCGCCTGGCCTCCGACACCGGCGTCCTGCAGAACAGCGTCACCGTCAACGTGTCGATGGCGCTCCGGTTCACCCTCCAGGCGGTGGGTTGCGTTGCCGTCTTGTTCTGGATGAACTGGCAGTTGTCCCTCGTCATGCTCGCGGTGGTGCCGTTGGTCGCCGTGGGGGCCGCAGTGTTCGCGCGGACGGTGCGCAGGCTGTCGAAGGACACCCAGGACGCCTTGGCGGGGGCGTCAGCGGTGGCCGAGGAGAGCATCGGCAACGTGCGGACGGTGCGGGCTTTTGCCCAGGAAGAAGGCGAGGTCGAGCGCTACGCTGCCCGGGTGGACGAGGCCTTCGATCTCGGGCGTCGGCTCGCGCTGGCCTACGGGGCTTTCCAGGGGGCGATGGGGTTCGCGGCCTACGCGGCCATCGCGGGTGGCCTCTGGTACGGCGGTACGATGGTCATCGACGGGGCCATGAGCCTCGGCGACCTCACGTCGTTCATGCTGTACACCCTGTTCCTGGCGTTTGCGCTCGGGGGCCTGTCGTCGCTCTACGGCGACTTCAACAAGGCGTTGGGCGCGTCGACGCGCGTCTTCGAGTTGATCGACCGGGTGCCGCTGGGCGTCAACCATTCGGGTGCTCGGTTGGCCGCGATGGAAGGTCGGATGGCGCTCGAAGGGGTGCACTTTGCCTACCCCACGCGGCCGGAAGTCGAGGTGCTCGGTGGCGTCGACCTCGCGCTGGAACCAGGTCGGGTGCTGGCGCTGGTGGGCCCCAGCGGTGGAGGGAAGAGCACGGTCGCGGGGCTGTTGTTGCGGCTGTACGACCCCCAGGCCGGGCGCGTGACGCTCGACGGTCGCGACATTCGCGACCTCGACACCCACTGGCTGCGTGGCCAGATCGGCATCGTGTCGCAGGAGCCGATCCTCTTCGCCACGACGATCGCGGACAACATTCGGTACGGGCGGCCCTCGGCCACCGACGACGAAGTCCGGGCCGCGGCCCGCGCCGCCAACGCCCACGCGTTCATCGAGGGCTTCCCGGAGGGCTACGAGACGGTGGTCGGGGAGCGGGGCGTCCGGCTTTCCGGGGGACAGAAGCAGCGCGTGGCCATCGCCCGCGCCATCCTCAAGGACCCGAGGGTGCTGGTCCTCGACGAGGCCACCAGCGCCCTCGATGCCGAGAGCGAGCACCTCGTCCAGGAAGCCCTGGATCGCTTGATGCGGGGTCGCACCACGCTCGTGATCGCGCACCGCCTCAGCACCGTGAAGGACGCGAACCGGGTGGTGGTGATCGACAAGGGGCGGGTGGTGGAGAGCGGTACCCACGACGAGTTGGTGGGTCGCGACGGGGTCTACCGCAGACTGGTCTTGCACCAGTTCGCGTCGTAAGCTACGACTACTCGCCAATCCCGCAGTCGGTCGACAAGACCGTGCTAGCGGCCTCGGCCTCGCTCACCACGCCGCCGCCGTCGGCGAGGAGCACCGGCACCCAGCCGAGGGTGAGTCCCTGGGCGGTGATCGACACCAGCGAGATGATGTTCACCGGTGGCTCCAGCCACCACCCGCCCACGGGGACATCGCCGACGCAGGCGGCGGCGACGATCCGGTCGCCGCTGCTGTAGGCTAGGGAACTGTCGTTGTCGACGTAGGCCACCGGCAGTTCCACGGCCTCCTGCTCGCCGTTGCCGTCGACGTCGGCGTAGTGGTCGGCCGGGGGCGCACCGTCGAGGGTGACGGACCAGGTGCCGTCCGCGCCGACCGCGACGTCGTCCATCACGCTGGTCACGGGCAGGCCGCCGAACACCGTGGCGGGCAGGGCCACGACCCGGTCCTCGTGGGTGATGGTGTGGTCGTAGGTGCCACCGATGACGAGGCTCTCGTTCAGAGCCACCGAGATCGGCATCGCGGTCGTGTCGCCGACCACGAAACTCTCCCCGTGGAACTCCAGGGCGTTCCAGCCGCTGACGAGGCCCATCGCCAGGAGTTCGGGCGGCACCGGACCGTCGAGGTACGCGACCCAGTCGGTGCTGGCCGCCACCCAGCCCTCGGTGGCCTCCCAGCGGTCGTCGCCGTCGTCTTCGTGCAGCGCGCCCACGAACACGGCGACGGAGAGCCCGCCGCCTGAGGCCTGGAAGAAGTCGTCCGGCGGCACGTCTGCCGGCAAGGAGATGCTCGCCGCCGCCGCCGCCTCCACCCACACCGCGCCCATCGCGAGGTCGCCGTCGTCGGTCTCGGGGAACTGGAGGTGGACGAGGGAGAACGCGGTGCCCTCCAGGCTACCCGTCACCTCCCACCTGAGCATTTCATCCGGTTCATCACCCGTTTCACTCGCAGAATCGTCGCGACCGGTGTCGACAGAGGTGTCGTTCGTGTCGTCGATGTTCTCGATGCCGGTCTCGCCGGTGTCGGGCAACACCTTGTCGTCGACCACGGGGGTCGTTTCGCAGGCGAGCAGTGGGAAGAAAAACATGGGCATCTCCGGGGGTGAACCATGGCCGGGGGGCCGGCGTTGGTCAAGCGCCGTCTATTCGACCCGCCACGGCGCTCGCGACAAAAGCTTTTCTTGCTCCTCCGCCCAGGTGTCGTACGTTGGCGACCCGCTGGAGAACCGATGATCGTCTTGTTGCTCGCTGCCTGTGCCCCCGGGGGAGATTCCAGTGCCGCCGCGCCCGACGCTCCGGACGGCGCCGACGATCCCACCTGGCACCAGGACGTGGCGCCGATCGTGGCTCGCAGTTGCGTCGGCTGTCACCTCGACGGTGGAATCGCTCCATTTAATCTAGATAGTTTCGACTCGGCGGAGCCGATGGCCGCCGCGATGGCCGCCGCCGTCGAGGACAACCGCATGCCGCCCTGGGGCGCGCAGTCGACTGACAGTTGTACGCCGCGCCTCGGCTGGAAGGACGACCTCCGCTTGAGCGACGAGGAGAAGGCCACGATCCGGGCGTGGGCCGACGCCGGTGCGCCCGAGGGGGAGGCGGCGGCGGCAGCGGCGTTGCCGGTGCCGGTGTCGACCGCGCTGGAAGGCGCGAACCAGCGGCTGTCGCCCGCCGACAGTTTCGTGGCCAGCGGCGTCAGCGACCAGTTCGTCTGCTTCGTGATGGACCCCGGTCACAGCGGCACGCGGTGGCTCACCGGCACCCAGGTGATCCCGGGCAACGCCCAGGTGGTGCACCACGCGCTGATATTCTCGGTCGACGCCGCGCAGGCTGCCGAACTCGGCGGCGACGACGGTGTCTACGACTGTTTCGGCGGCGTGGGCAGCGACGAGCTCGCCCTGGTCGGTGCCTGGGCGCCGGGGGCCGTCGCCGCCACGGTGCCCGAGGGCTCCGGCATCGCCATCGAAGAGGACGAGACGCTCGTGGTGCAGATCCACTACCACCCGGCCGGAGAAACTGCGGCGCCCGACGCCACGGCCATCGACCTGCGTTGGATCGACGAGGAACCAGAGATGAGCGCGGTCCTCGCGCTCATCGGTAACGCCGGCAGCGAGGACGAGGGGCTCTTGCCCGGACCCAACGACCGGGACGTCGCGGAGTTCCGCATCCCGGCGGGGGCGACGGGTCACACCGAGGAGATGACCTTCACCCTGCAAGATCGTGGAGCCGACTACGCCGTGTTCCTCGCGGGCACGCACATGCACTACGTGGGCACTGACATGGCCATCTGGTTGGAAGAACCAGACTCGGAGCCCGAGTGCCTCGTCCAGACCCCGGCTTGGGACTTCAACTGGCAGCGGGGCTACACCTACGACGCGCCGATCGAGGAGTTGCCTCGGTTGAACGCACGTGACACCCTTCGTTTGCGTTGTACCTACGACAACTCGCTGGCCAACCCCGGCGTCCAGGAGGCCCTGCAGGACCAGGGGCTCAGCGAACCCCGCGACGTGTACCTTGGCGAGGAAACGCTCGACGAGATGTGCCTGGGCGTGTTCGGCGTGCTGTACTAGCCCGCCTTCGACGGGCAGCTTTTCTTCTTCGCGTCGATGATGATCGTGCGACCGCTGCTGCCCACGTCGAGCGGGCAGGAGAGGTCCATTCCCTCGGTCTTGAACGTGAATGTGTGACTCCCGGGCGTGACCCGCGCCCGCAGTGGGCGCTTGCCCAGGGAGGTGCCGTCGACGCCCACCACCAACTCGTCCCACTTGCCGCCGCTGGGCAGGACGAAGCCCACCGCGACCTTGTTGTCGCTGGTCACACTCGGCGCGGGCACGTCGTCGTCGTCGCTGCTGGTCGGCTTCGTGGTCGAGCTACTGCTCGGCTTCGCGGCCGTGGAACTGGTCGACGGCGGGGCGCTGCTGGTGGTGGGCTTGGTGGTGGAGGCGGTGCTTGACGGGGTGGTGCTAGGCTTGGTCGTCGACGCGGTGCTCGACGCCGTGGTGCCGGTCTTGCTGGACGACGTCGTGGCGGTGGACGGCGCGCTCGCCGTCGGCGTGCTCGACTTCGTCGACGTCGACGTCGACGTAGACGTAGACGTAGACGGCGTGCTCGGCGGCGTCGTGCTGCTGCTGGACGGCGTCGTCGACTTGGCGCTCGCGCTGTTGCTCGCGGGCGTGGGGGCTGGGGCCGGAGCCGCGGTGCTCGGCGCGGTGCCGCTGGCCGGCGCCGCCGTGGCGTCGCCGGTGGTCACGGGCGGGTCGGCGGTGGTGGCGTTGGGGTCGGGGGCGGTCGTGCCGGGGTCGGTCGTGGTGATGCTGGCGGGAGCGGGCTCGGCGACGTCGACCTCGTCGACCGGGGGCGCGGCTTCAACCGCCGTGAGGTCCGGGACCTCCACCTCGTCGGGCGAGCGCCGCAGAAGCCCCCAGGCCCCCGCGCCGCCGCCGAGCAGCGTGACACCGGTTCCGATTGCGCAGAGCCCGCCGCAGACGACCACGAGCGCGACAACGATTCCTATGACCCACTTCAAGCGGCCTCCGGGGGCGGCCGGCGTCTAACACGCCGTCAAGCAACCCCTTCCCGCGTCCGGGCGAGGAGCCACGCGGGTTCCACCTCTACCGCGCCCACGCCCTCCACCGGGCCGACCAGCAGGAGTCGTTCGCCGACGTGCACGGTGAGGGCGCCCCCGGGCATGTGCACGACCACCGGGGATGCGGCCCAACCCTCCCGCGCCGCGATCACCGCGACGGCGCAAGCGCTCGAGCCGCTCGAGGCCGTCTCTCCCGCCCCGCGCTCCCAAACCTTGACGCGCAACTCGCCGTCTTCCAACGTGATGAACTGCACGTTGGTCCGCCCCGGCACACTGTGTTCGATGGCGGCGCCTGCCGCCCTCCAGTCGGTCACCGGGTCCGGCACAACGGCGTGGGGATTCCCCACGTCGACGCGGAAACACCGGTGCCCGGCGAGCACCTCCGGACCCCAGCACCGTGCCGGCCCCATGTCCACGCGAACCTCGTGCTCCTGCACCTCGGCCCACACCACGCCGCCCGGCGTCCAGACCGAAAACTTGGATGCCGCCCCCTTCCGGGCCAGCCAACGCGCGAAGATGCGAAGTCCGTTCCCCGACTTCTCGGCCTCGCTGCCGTCGGGGTTGTGGATGCGGAGCCCATAGTCCGCGCCGCCGAGCGGGGGTACGGGCTCCAGCACGCCGTCGCTGCCAACGCCGCGGTGTCGGTCGCATATGGCGGCCACCAGCGCCGGGCTGAGGCGGTCGCCGCTCTCGAGGACCAGGTAGTCGTTGCCGAGGCCGTGGGCCCGCCAGAACTTCATGCGGCGAACTATCGCGCGACTTAGGCGGGTAGGGTGCCTCGCGTCGTCTCGAAGAACCCGCGCGCCGCAGTGCTGGCGGCGGCTCTGGATCGGGAGGGGGCGCTGGTTGGCGTCCCTCCCGACGTGGTCCTCGTGCTGGGCGGTGACGGCACCATGCTGCACGCCATTCACGACCACCCCGAGTTCCGCACCTTCCTCGGGCTCAACTGCGGCTTCCTCGGTTTCCTCATGAACGACCTTGGCGGCGACGACCCCGCCGCCAGCGCGCGCGCCCTGCTCGAGGGGGGGCGCTGGACCGCCCATGCCTTCCCGAGGCTGCGCATGCAGGCCGAGACGGCCGGCGGGCCCATCGAAGGGCTGGCGGTGAACGACGTGTACGTGGAGCGGCAGTCGGGAACGACCGTACAACTGCGGGCCTGGATCGACGAGAAAGAGTTGGCCTCGCGGTTGGTCTGCGACGGGCTGATCGCCGCTACCCCCCTCGGTTCGACAGCCTACAGTTTCAGCGCCGGCGGCGCCGCCAGTCACCCGCTGGTGCGCTCCATTCACCTGACGGCGATCTGTCCCCACGCCCCGAAACTCCCGCCGATCGTGCTCCCGGCGAGTTCCACGGTGCGCATCGAGGTGCTGGATCCCACCCGGCGCCCCGCGCGGGTGGTCGTCGATGGCCGGGCCTACGGCGACGTCCGCTCCGTCACGGTCGCCGCGTCGCCGAGCGACGACGTCTCCCTTGGCTTCTTCGAGGGTCACGACTTCACCGGCACCTTGCTCCGGAAGGTGTTGCGCCGGTAGCGTCCGCCGGGGTCGCGCGGTGCAGGTTACGCGCGGCGCGCTCACCCGGAGTGACCGTGCTCATCGACAAGATCACCGAGATGCTGGGGACCGACGCCAACAGTCTGCTGGGCCACACCTGCGCGGGCATCCCGCGGTCGCGGATCGCCCTTCCCGGCCCTGACTTCGCCGAGCGGGTGTGGGTCGACAGCGACCGCACGCCCCGCGTGATCGGCAATCTCCAGCGGATCTACGACCACGGCCGACTGGGCGGCAGCGGCTACGTGTCCATCCTCCCGGTGGACCAGGGCATCGAGCACAGCGCCGGCGCCTCGTTCGCCAAGAACCCCGACTACTTCGACCCCCGGAACATCGTGGAGTTGGCCATCGAGGGCGGGTGCAACGCGGTGGCGAGCACCTTCGGCGTCCTCGGACTGTGCGCGCGCCGCTACGCCCACCGGATCCCGTTCATCGTGAAGGTGAACCACAACGAGTTGCTCACCCACCCCAACAAGTTCGACCAGGTGATGTTCGGGACGATCAAGCAGGCGCACGAGATGGGCGCGGCTGCGGTTGGCGCGACCATCTACTTCGGTTCCCCCGAGTCGGGACGGCAGATCGTGGAGGTGGCGCAGGCGTTCGCGGCGGCCCACGAGTTGGGCATGGGCACCGTCTTGTGGTGCTACCTGCGCAGCAGCGGCTTCAAGAAGGACGGCGTGGACTACCACGTCTCGGCGGACCTCTCGGGGCAGGCCAACCACCTCGGCGCCACCATCCAAGCCGACATCGTCAAGCAGAAACTGCCGGAGAACAACGGCGGCTACCCGGCGATGGGGGCGGGGTACGGGAAGACCGACAAGCGAGTGTACGGCGAGCTGTGCACCGACCACCCCGTCGACCTCGTGCGCTACCAGGTGGCGTGCGGCTTCATGGGGCGCATCGGCCTGATCAACTCGGGCGGCGCCTCGTCGGGCGCCAGCGACCTCGGCGATGCCGTGCGCCCGGCGGTCATCAACAAGCGCGGCGGTGGTACTGGCCTCATCAGCGGCCGCAAGGCCTTCCAGCGCCCGCGCGCCGAGGGGGTGGCGCTGCTGCACGCGATCCAGGACGTGTACCGTTGCGGCGAGGTCACCATCGCCTAGCGGCGAGGATGGCGGCGCATTCGGGCGGTGCGGCCGCAGGCACTGCGGCGGTCGCCCGGTCACGATACACTGTCGACGGCGGGCGTCTCACGTTCCCCGCCCCGGAGTGCCCGTGATCCTCAGCATCTTGCTCGCCCAGGTTGCCCTCGCCGAGGAGCCGGTGCCACCCGCCGCGCCACCCGCCGCGCCACCCGCCGCGCCTCCCGCCGCGCCTCCCGCCGCGCCTCCCGCCGCGCCTCCTGCGGAGCCTCCCGCCGCCCCCACGGCCCCACCGCCCGCCGCCGCG
>CAYHRZ010000191.1:0-6407 GCA_964359125.1 uncultured Klebsiella sp.
CGCCGACGGCGACGGCTACGGCGACCCGCTGTCGACCGAGGCCTCCTGTGACGTTCCGACCGGCTACGCCGCCGACAACACCGACTGCGACGACGGCAACGCGGGAGCCAACCCGTCCGCCACCGAGACATGCAACGGCGCCGACGACGACTGCGACGGCACCCCCGACGAGGCCAGCGCCGCGGACGCCACCGCGTGGTACGCCGACAGCGACGGCGACGGCTACGGCGACATCCTCGTTTCCGTCACCGCGTGCAGCCCCCCCGAAGGCTACGTGGCCGACGACATGGACTGCGACGACAGCCGCAGTGACGTTTTCCCCGGCGCCGAGGAGGTTTGGTACGACGGCACCGACGACGACTGCGACGGCAACGACGCCGACGCGGATCTCGACGGCTACGACTGGCCGCTGGACTGCGACGACGAGGACCCCTTCGTCAACCCCTCACAGGCCGACACCTTCTACGACGGCGTCGACACCAACTGCGACGGCCTGTCCGACTACGACGCCGACGGCGACGGCTTTGACAGCGAGAGCTACGGCGGCACGGACTGTGACGATGCCGACGCGACCAGCTACCCCGGCGCGCCGGAGGTGCCCGACGACGGGGTCGAGAACGACTGCGACGTGCGCAACGACCACGACCGCGACGACGACGGCTACGACGACGTGGCCCACGGCGGCGAGGACTGCGACGACGCCGACAGCACGGTGAACCCCGGCGCCGACGACGAGTGGTACGATGGTATCGACAGCGACTGCGACGGCAGCGACGACTACGACCAGGACCACGACGGCATCCCGGTGGGCGAGGACTGCGACGACACCAACCCCCGCGACGACTCAGCACCCTGCCAGGAAGCCGACACCGGGGACCCCGCCGACACGGGGGCGCCTCCCGGTCTGGACAGGGACCCCAAGGCCGATGCCCAGCAGGCCTGCGGCTGCGTCGGCAGTTTCGCGGCGGCGCCGTTGCTCGCCCTGGTGACACTCGCCGCGCGCCGTCGGAGGACGGCATGATCCTCGCGTTCCTCGCGGTTGCCCTCGCGAGCCCCGAGGGCAAGCCCGGAGCCGCCGCCTCGGGCTGCACCTGCCACGGCGATGCCTCCGACCGCACCGCGGTGACGCTCTCCTCGGGCGCCCAGGCGGTCGACCCGGGCGACACGGTGGAACTCCAGGTCTACGTGCAGAGCGACGTGGCCGAGGTAGCGGGCGTCACGTTCGCGACGAGTGACGGCGACCTCTTGGCGGGCGAGAACACCGCGTCGTCCCGTGGCGACATCGTGCAGCCCGAGCCGGTGCCGCTGGTCGAAGGCTCGGCGCGCTTCACCTTCAGCCTCCTCGTACCGGAATCCGACACCACCGTTCGCGTGTACGGCGCGGGAAACGCGGCGAACGACGACGGGGAGAAGACCGGCGACCGCTGGAACTTCGCGCAGGACCTCGAGATCACCGTCGGGACCGGCGGCGCCGTCGACGACACCGGCTCGCCGGCCGACACCGCCGTGGACGACACCGGCGCACCGTCGGGTGGGTGCAGCTGCGACGGCGGCGCGGGCACCGCCCTCCCGCTGCTCACGCTCTTGTCACTCGGCGCGTCCCGGAGACGGCGGGGGTAGGGAGGTGTCTGTGCTGGGAGAGTTTCCTACTCGGTAACGGTCGCGGTGCCCGGCTTACGTCGGCCGTGAGGCCAGGCGCCGGGTCCGCCATCGACGACGACCCGCCGTTCAGGCGAGCCGGCGCGCAGTCGCATGGACGTTCTTTTGGATCCACCTCGGCAAGGTCTGGAGGATCGCGTGGCGCCCGTGTCGGTCGGCGAACTCCACAGCCCAGACCGGCTGCGCCCGTATCACCCGGTCGAGTACGCTCTGGACGGTGCTGACGACGAACTTCCGCCCCAGGTCGGCGTCCTCAGCGAAGGCCTCCCAGTGCTGCCGTGACAGCGTGTCGGCGTCACGGCGCGTACCGACTGCCATGGCGAGCGCGCGGTCGAGCGCCTGATAGTGTCGCGTCGAGAGCAGGTCGTAAAACGGTGCGAGGCGAACGCTGGCGCCATCGTAGAGCAAGGACAGGTTCTTCCCGTGCCCGTCGGAGTTGCCGACGGCGACGTTGAAGGCCTGCCATTCCACCAAGCGTCGCAGCTCAATCAGCGGGCGTGAGGCGTGTCGAGTCAACAGTTCGGCACACTCGGCCAGTGAGGGGCCCCCCTCCTGCTGGCATTTTCTGGCCGCCGGCCTGCCCGTCGCCTGGCAGAAATCCTCTTGATGCAGACGAGCGACGCGCTCCCCGTGCTCACCGCGTCGGTCGTAGCGCTCCACGAGCAGGCTGGGCGGGCTTGTGCCGGAAAAGGTCTCCACCCGGGCGACTTCCAGGCCGATTCGGGACGCCAGCCCCATGACATATGCCTCGTTCATCGGTAGGTGCGCGAACCGGGCGTGCGGGAGTTTCAGGAGGGGCGTGCTCGCAGGCGACCCGACCGGCAGGGCGACCTTCCCGCCGACAACGCAGACCGGGAGCTTGCGCTGGGCGCCTGCCAAAGAGAGTCGGATCAGCGGGCCGCCCACGAGCAGCGGTGCGGAGTCGCGCGCCAGGAGGCCGGCGAGTTGCTGCGGCGCGAGTTCCTCGAACGTGTCGTCGCGATCGCCGCCGTGGGGCAGGCCGGAGGGGACCACGCGGAGCGCGCCCGCACACTCACCCCCAATCGCGGCCAGCAAGTCGATGTCGTTGCCGACGGAGATTCCCAGGCGCCCGCACACGGCTTCGCGCGCAGCCCCTTCCGGCAGCAGGTTTCCGAACCAAGCGGCAGCTTCGGCCCCCGTCCAGGCGGCGGTTCGCAGCGGCAAGCGAACCGAAACCGGGAACGAGCTGCCGTCGGCCAGCCAGGCCGGATCGTATTCGAAGCCGAAATCGCCCTCGAGTGCCGCTCGAATTCCCCCAACCCGCTGCTCGCCGAACCAGACGTCGAGTGCCCTGGTCACGGCCGTTGCCCGCGTGGCACGATCCAGACGTCGAGACCCAACCGTCCGAGAACCTGGAGGACCAAGCCGAGGCGGAGAGTGCTCTTTCCCCGCTCGAGCTCGCCGAGGAAGCGGACGCCAACGCCGGAGAGCCCCGCCGCCTCCGTCTGATCGGTCGCCTGTTGCACCCGAGCGTCCCGGACGATGGCCCCGACATCCGCCGGGGTGCGAACGAGCCGGGGGCCGAACGGATAGGAGTTCATGGTGGCCGCAGTCGGAGTGGGCATGGCATCTTCCTGATCGGGAAGATACCACGTCGCGCACCGTTCGTCATCCCGATCGGGAAGACTTGGCCTGGCGCGAGCTACCTCCGGCCGCTCATTCATCGCCTGCACGAAGGCGGAGGGGTGGCTCTCCGTCGGTCGACGAGATCACGAGCACAGCGGGGAGACTGCCGAGCGCCTTGACCCACGGGGCGGCCACGACGCTGGCGTCGCGACGTTCGGCGCGGCGCAGCCGGAGCGGGACCGTGCTGCCATCAACCACCCACCGTGCTTCGTTACGGAAGGAACGCCGCACGGCGACACGCCCGGGTCCCAGTGGTACACGCTTCGATGAAAATGTAGCGTAAAGCGGACGGTTCGACCGGTTCGCGTACCATTCGAAGGCGTGTAGAACGCGTGGGAGAGTTTCGTTTTGCGTAACGGCGAGCTTGCCGGCCAGCCCTCCGAGGCCGGCCCGGCGGGCTACGCTGCCGACCGCACATTCTCCAGGATGACCCTAGGATGGCGGGCAGCGATCCGGAGCAGCGCGATCGCGGGCCCGTCGGGGCGGCGACGCCCTTGCTCCCAGTTGCGGAGGGTGTGGACGCTGATCCCGACGGCGGTCGCGAACCGTTCCTGTGTGAGCCCGAGGAACTGTCGGAGCACGACGATGTCGGCACCGGACTCGAAATGGCCGGCCATGAGCCGGCGCCGCACGCTTGCGGGCATGGCGCGCTTGAACTGCTCAGCGGTGAGTTCGGGGATGTCGGTCATGGTTGGCCCTCGCGGTAGTGGGTGAACAGGGTGCGCTCCGCGGGCGTTGCCCGGCGTGCGCTGATGGTCCGCACGACGTCATCCTCCCACTCCGTCCAGACGACGAGCACGAGGCCGTGGGCGATCGGCCCGATGGCGATGAAGCGGTCTTCGGTGGTGGAGTGAGCTTCGTCGAAGATCTCGAGGTCTTCCTCTCCCGAGGAGAACAGCACCTGCGCCTCCTCAAACGAGACGCCGTGCTTCTGCACGTTACTGTCGTTCTTTGCGGGGTCCCAGGTGATCGTCACCCGGGTAGTCTACCCTCCGTCGGCGCTAAGTCAATGGCGGAGTCGATCGTGCCTGAATCCGGGGCAGGCGTCTCCGAAGGCAGGGGTGGACCCGCCTCCGCGTGTGCGCCGCAGGCGGGCGGTCGCTGGGCGTGGCGGAGATCAAGGTCACGCACGGCGCTCGGTTACGGAAGCGGCGCCGCACGTCAGCGTTGCCAGGATCCCACCGCCCGGATCTCAGCGAACACCAACGGTGAAGGTTCATCTTGGCGCCGCTTCGGACCGGGTCCGTAGGCGTGTAGAACGCGTGGATCAGGCCGCGCCCTTCAGGCTCCGAGCCAGCCGGAAGCCGAGCGTGCCCACGCGGTTGGACGGCGCCACGGCCATGCGGAAGGTGGCTCGCGCGTCGCGTGCGCTCGCGCCACAGTCGCCGCCGCGACACACGAGCAAGTCGCCCGGGCCGGGGTCGGGCCGCGGCACCACCACCCGCCCGTCCGCCAGCCACGGGCCCCCGGGTAGCAGCCTGTCTAGGCACCAGTCCCGGGTGTTTCCCGCGAGGCCGCGCGCGCCGTAGGGGCTCTCGTCGCCCGGGAACGCGTCAACCGTCGACAACAAGATCGGCCCCGGGTGACTGCTGTGCATGCTCGCCCAGGTGGGGTCGAGGTAGTCACCAAAGGGGTAGGGCCGGCCGTCCACCCCGCGAGCCGCCTTCTCCCACTCGAGCTCGGCGGGCAGCCGCCAGGGCAGGCCATCGCGCGCCGCCCGCCAGTTCGCGTAGGCCAGCGCCCCGTGCCAGTCCACCATGGTGACCGGCCAGCCGGGGAGCCACTCGTCGCCCTCGGCGTCTGGGCGTAGGTGGAAGTAGCCCCGGGCGTCGCGGCCATAGATGAGGGCGCCGAGCTCGCCTACCGTGCCCCCCCGCTCCCGAGGCGCGGCGCGCAGCGCCTCGTCGGGCCGGCCCGCGCGCACCAGCGCGTCGAGGAACTCGATGAACTGCGCGTTGGTCACGGGGAAGCGCCCGATGACGAATCCGTCACACCACGCGCGAGTCGCGGGCATCGAGCCGACCGCACCCCGGTCGCCTCCCGCGACGAACCAACCCGGAGGCACGAAGACGTCGTCGGGTCCAAGTTCGGCGGCTCGCGGCAGGCGGACGGCCACTGGCTCCGCACCGCCCGGTCCAACGCCGTCCCAGTGCTCCTGCCGCCGGATCGACACGGGGTAGCGCACGGGACAGCACCCGGCCGCGCGGAGCACCAGCAGGTGTGACCCGTGGGGGATGGGTACGCGCCGCAGGGGCGTCCGGCCGAGAGGACCGCGCAACTCGGGGACCAGCCGACGGTCCCGCACGACGTAGGTGTAGAGATCCACCCGGGCACCGGCGGGCGTGGTGACGAGGCTGACCAGGCCCTCCCCGCAAAGGTACCCACGGTGCTCCCCCTGGTCGTGCGCGCGCAGCAAGGCCTCGAATCGCGTAGCGGCGGCGGTGTCGGCTTCGGCCTCGGCGGCCGCGTGCCGCGCGCGGTAGTGGGCCGCCAGCCGCGCGTGCGCCGACTCCAACTCCGGGCTCAGGTTCAGCGCGGCTCTCAAAGCCTGCAACTGCCGCACCTCCTCGAGGTCGGCCTCCCGCTCCAGGCGTCCCGCCTGCTCCTGGAGCGCCCAGGCGACGCGCTTGACGTCGACCGGCGCCCACGGTGCCACGCTCCCGAGCTGGTCCTCCGCCGCCTGTCGCAGCGCCTCGGCCCGCTCCTGTAGTTCGGACTTCCTGCGCCCCGCAGCGTCACTGCTCTCGACCTGCGCCTCCGCCTGCTCCCTGCGCGCAGAACCTTCCAGCCACGCGGCGACGGCGTCGGCCACGACACCCGCGTCGGTGGGCCGGTCGGCCGCCGCCGTGGCCATGGCCGTGCGGGCGAGTGCCACGAGCGCCGCCGGCGCGGTCGACACCTCTTCCTCCACCGGCAGGCCAGCCTGCACCGCGGCGAGTACCTCGGCGGTGTCCTTGCCGGCGTAGGGCACCTGGCCGTGGAGGATCTCGTGGAGCATCGTGCCGAGCGCGTAGACGTCCGCCGCGGGGCCCACCTCGTCCACCGCGCCCCTTGCCTGCTCGGGCGACATGTAGCCGGGGGTTCCCGCCACCTGACCCACC
>CAYHRZ010000191.1:6417-9287 GCA_964359125.1 uncultured Klebsiella sp.
CAACTCGGGGGCGTCGCGCACCTTCACCAGTCCCCAGTCCAGGACCAGCACCTCCCCGAAGTCACCGAGCATCACGTTCTCTGGCTTGAGGTCGCGGTGCGTCACCCCGCGCGCGTGTGCGTGGGCCACCGCCTCGCACACCTTGCGGAAGGCCTCCAGCAGCGGGCGTAGGCGACCCGGCTGCCGGCCCTGCAGGGCCTCGCGCAGGGTGCGGCCCTCCACCTCCTTCATGGTGAAGTACCAGCGGCCATCGTCGAGTTGGCCCAGGTCGTGCACCGGCACGATGCCCGGGTGTTGCAACTGCGCGGTGGCCTGGGCTTCCTCCACGAAGCGCGCCACGGTGCTGGCTCGAGCGCCGGCGCCCAGGCCGATGACCTTCATCGCCAGCACGCGGTTGAGCACGCGGTCGCGCACTCGCCACACCTCGCCCATGCCCCCTCGGCCGATGAAGCCCAGGCGCTCGTAGCGATCCGAGACGACTCCGGTCGGCGCCTCGTCGGCCGACCCCTCCACCGCGAGGGTGGGGTTCGGCGACCAGGTGGCGCGCGTGCGGGGTGAACCTCTGGGCATGGACGACTACGGAAGATCGTACAGCACTCGCGGGGTGGCCGGGCGGGACAGGCCAGCAGCGGCGGCTACTCGCCCGAGACGGCCACCACGAAGTCCTCGGCCTTGCCGAGCATGATCCCCTCGCCCACGTCGCGCAGCACCTCCACGCGACGCCTCGATCCGTCGGCGGCCACGACCACCACGGTCGGGTACACCTTGACGCCGAAGTCGTCGGCGACCCGCGCCTCGGTCTCGCCGACGTCGGGGTTGATCCGCACCTTCACGAGCGAGGCCGTCGCGCTGGCCACGGCCGCGTCGCCCAGCACGTCCCGCTCGAAGGCCTTGCTGTACTTGCACCAGGGTACACCAAAGTAGACGACCATGGCCGCGCCCGGGGCGCGGTCCGGACCGGTGGCGCGCACCCAGCCGGGCTCGTCGTTCAGCCAGCCCGGCGGGAGGGGATCCGAGAGCGCCTTCTCCACGATGGTGCCCGGCGCCCGCACCCTCCTGGGACAGCCGATCGCGCGGGCCGCGGCCTCCAACGCCGCGAGCGAAACCGACGCGGTCGACTGCAGGGCCGGCGACTCGGGTGGCGCCGAGGGCCACAGCAGCCAGTAGGCGGCGGCCGCCAGCCCGGCCGCCAGCACCACCCCCCCGGCGAGCACCGCGCCCGCACCACCGGCCGCCCGCTTCGCCGTCCGCTCCTGGAGATCCAGCGGCGGGGGCCCCACCTTCGGGCGACGCGCCGTGTCGGGGTTCCACTTCGCAAGAACGAGCCCACAACGCCCACAGTCAGGGGCATCCGGTTGGTGGAAGGAGCAGCGTGGGCAGATCACGCGGCGATCCTACCACCCCTCGACGGCGTACAATCCCTCCGCACCGGAGCGTCCATGCACGTGGGAATCATCGGTCTCGGAAAAATGGGTGGAAACATGGCCGAGCGACTCCGTCGCCACGGCCACACGGTGGTCGGCTTCGACAGCCACTCGCCGAAGACGGACGTCACCTCGCTAGCGGACCTGGTGGCGGCGCTCCCCGCGCCCCGGGTGGCGTGGGTGATGGTGCCGTCCGGCGACCCCACCGAGGCGGTCGTCAACCAGTTGATCGCCGCCCTGGCGCCGGGCGACACCATCGTCGAGGGCGGGAACAGCTTCTACGGCGACAGCCAACGGCGAGCGGCCACCGCCGCCGAGCGCGGCATCGCCTTCGTGGACTGCGGCACCTCGGGCGGCATCTGGGGCCTGTCCGAGGGCTACTGCCTCATGGCGGGGGGCTCACCGGAGGCGATCGCCCACTGTCGCCCGATCTTCGACGGCCTGGCCTGCGAAGGCGGCTTCGCGCACGTCGGGCCCGCGGGTGCCGGTCACTTCACCAAGATGGTCCACAACGGCGTCGAGTACGGCATGATGCAGGCCTACGCCGAGGGCTGGGAACTGCTCAAGGCCAGCGAGATGAAGATCGACGTGAACGCCGCGCTCGAACTCTGGCGGCACGGCAGCGTGGTCCGGTCCTGGCTGCTCGATCTCGCCGTGAACGCCACCCGGGACAACCCGGAACTCGAGGGCATTCGCGGCTACGCCGCCGACTCGGGCGAGGGGCGGTGGACGGTGCAGGAGGCGGTCCGCCTCGGCGTGCCCGCCCACGTGCTCAGCGCCGCCCTCTACGCGCGGTTCGTGTCGCGACAGGACGACGCGCCGGCGATGAAGATGATCGCCGCCCTCCGCAACCAGTTCGGCGGCCACGCAGTCGCCAAGAAGGAATAACCATGCGCGCCGACTGCCTGGTGTTCTTCGGCGCGACCGGGGACCTCGCGTTCAAGAAGATCTTTCCCTCGCTCTACCTCATGCAGAAGCGAGGTCGCCTCGGCGTCCCGGTGGTCGGTGTCTCGTCCAAGCCGTGGAGCGACACCGAGCTGCGGGACTACGCGCGTCAGAGCCTGGAGAAGTGGCACGCCGGCAAGGGGCCCATCGACGAGCGGGTGTGGACCGAACTCTGCCTGCGGATCCACAACGTCTCCGGCAAATACCAGGACGTCGCGACATTCCAGGCACTTGCCGACCGGGTGTCGGGTTTCGGTTGCACGCGGCCCGTGCACTACTTGGCGATTCCGCCACAGGCCTTCGAGACCGTCAGCGCCGGCCTGGGAGCGGTGGGCCTGAACAAGGATGCCCGGGTGGTGGTGGAGAAGCCGTTCGGTCGCGACCTCGAGAGCGCCCGCCACCTCGGCGACATGCTCCACCGCTACTTCGACGAGCGCGACATCTACCGGATCGACCACTTCCTGGGGAAGGAGCCCATTCAGAACCTGATGGTTTTCCGCT
>CAYHRZ010000192.1:0-4039 GCA_964359125.1 uncultured Klebsiella sp.
CTCCCCCGGCAACACGCTGAACACCGCGCTCATCCCCGCCTCCTCCACCGACCACCGGGCAACTTCCCGCGAAAAACCCCGGTCGTAGGCGCTCACCCGCGAGGGGAGGGGCTCGGGCCGGTCCAGCGGGGCGCGCAGCCAGGCGAGGTTCTGGACGAACTTGGTGGGGCGCAGCCGCGAGAAGCCCACCAGCACCCGCTCGGGCTCCACCAGGAGCCCCCGGCACCAGCCCAGGGGGGCGTTCCCTTCGCGCGGGATGGAGTCGAGGTTGTGTCGCGACACCACACTCGAAGTGACGGGATCGGTCACCACGACTTCCCCCGACACCGCCGTGAACCAGCACCGCCCCTCCGCCAGCACCCCGTCGTGGACGGGACGGTCCGCCAGCAGCACGGACTCGCCCCCGTCGACCGGCCAGGCGTCGCGCTGTTCGAAGCGGGTGACCCACGTGCGGCCATGGGCCTCTTGGACGAAGTTCGGGTGCGCCTGGTGTGGCTTGGTCGTCGCGACCCGGCGGTAGTCGACAGCCGGGTCGAAGCGGCTCCAGGTGGGGGTGCCAGTGACGCTCTGCACGGAGGCGACTTCGCCCTCGTCGTCGAGCACGACCACCGCGTCGAGGCCGGTGGACACGACGTGGATGCGCCCGTTCACCCTCGCCACGTGGTGGACGTCGTTGAAGCACGGGTGCGAGATGGTGCGCTCCACCACGCCGCGTGCCGGGTCGAAGACCAGCACCTCGGTCTGGGTACACAACAACAGGCGGTCGCCGTCCCACGACGCCGACTTGAACAGGTGCGAGGGGTCCACCGCCGGCACCCGCTCGGGGGGGCCCTCGTACTGAAAGACCACCTCCACCTTGCCGGTCTGGTCGTCGAGCGTGGCGAGCACGGCCCGGTCGAAGCTCGTCCACTCCTCCCGGCGAAACAGCGTGGATACCCGCTGGCGCCCGCCCGTCAGAAAGTAGCGCGCCATCGTGATCCTCGGCGGAAACCTAACTTGTGGGGGCGGGCGCGTCGCGGTTAGCCGGGCCACCACGGTGATCACCCGCTGCCGCTACTACCTCCGCGACGCGCTCGTGGTCGAGCACGCGCCCGGCACCGGCTCGACGCGGGGCCCCGCCGTCGTGATCCTGCCGCCCCTCGGCTACGAGGACACCAGCGCCTACCGCCCGCTGCGGGTGCTTGCCGACGCGCTCGCCGAGCGGGGATTCGTCGCCTGTCGCCTCGACTGGCCCGGCCTGGGCGACAGCGCCGGGAGCGCGCTCGACGTGGACCTCGTCGATCGACAACTCGCGGCGGCGCGGGCGCTGGCGGGGTCGCTCCGGGAGCGAGGGGCGGCGAGCGTGTGCGGCGTGGGCGTGCGCGCCGGGGGCCTGCTCGCGCTCGAGGCCGCGTGTTTCGACCGCCTCGTGCTGTGGGGCACGCCCGCCTCGGGCAAGGCCTACCTGCGCGAGGAGCGGGCCTTCCACCGGCTGGCGGCGCGGGCCTTCTCGGAGGCGCCTGCTGGCGCGCCCAGCCTGCCGGCGGGGGCGGTGGAGGCCGGGGGTTTCGTACACGGCGCCGAGACCGTGGCCCGACTCGACCAACTCGACCCTACCGCGCTGGCGGCGCGACCACTGTCGGCGGTGCTGGTGCTGGAGCGCGAGGGCACCGCCACCCGGGGCGAGGTCCTGGAAGCCTTGCGCGCATTCACCGCCGACCTCACCGTGCTCGACGCCGGCGGGGTGGGCGACCTGCTCGACGACCCCTACCGGGCGTCGTTGTCCCCCCGCGCGCGCGAGGCGATCCTGGCATGGTTGTGTCGCGACACCAACACCGGGAAGATCGACCCGCCCCCGGCCACCAACTCGCTGCGCCTCGGCAACGTCGTCGAGCGCCCCTGGGTGGGCCAGGGCGACGGCGGTGAACTGGTTGGCATCCTCTGCCAGCCGACGGAACTCGCGCCGGGCGCGCCGTGGACGGTGTTCTACAATGCTGGCGGCGTGCGCCGCTCCGGGCCGAATCGCCTGTGGACAGCGGCCGCCCGGGAACTGGCGGCGGCGGGGATCCCGTCGCTGCGGGTCGACGTGCGCGACGTGGGCGACAGCGACGGCGCGAGCCTGCCCTTCCGCGACCTCGAGGCGATGTACAGCGAGGGCAGCGTGGCCGACGCGGTGGCGGCCTACGACGCGGTGCGCGACCTTGGCGCCGGGCCGGTCGACGTGGTGGGCCTGTGCTCGGGCGCGTTCATGGCGGTGCAGGTGGCGTCGCGGCGGCCGGTGCGCCGGGCGACGATCTTCAACTGCCTGGCCTACGTGTGGAACGACGACGCACGCAGCAACGGCTACACCGCGCAGGTGGCGCGCTCGCTCTTCGATGCCCGCCGGTGGCAGCGCCTGCTCACCGGGCGGATCGACGCGGTGGCGCTGGCGGGGGCGATGTTCACGCGGGCCCGGCTGCGGCTCTTGTCGCTGGGGCAGCGGCTACGCGGAGCACCGGTCGACGACGAGGTGGCGGCGCTTCTGCGGCTGGTTGTCGCACGCGGCACGGCGCTCTCCGTGGTGTGTTCCGAGGGCGATCCGAGCGTGGACTACCTCAACCAGCACGTCCTGGTGCATGATCGCCCCCCCGTGACGATCATCCCCGGCGTGGACCACACCATCCGGCCCGCTTGGGCCCACGCCGAGGTGATCCGATTGATCACCACGCCGCCTCCCGGAGGAGAGCATGTTGACTGACGAACGACTCGACACCATCCGCGACATCGTGGTGAAGCACGGCCGGCTGAGCGCCGACCCCGCCACGCTCGCGCCCGACCTGAACCTCTACGACGCCGGGCTGAGCTCGCTCACCACCGTACACCTCATGCTCGCCCTGGAAGAGGCGTTCGACGTGGAGTTCCCCGACCGCCTGCTGGGTCGAAAGACCTTCGAGAGCATCCGCGCCATGGCCGAGGCCATCGACGAGATCGCCGACTAGGCCGATACTGTCGCCGCTGGAGCACGCGCATGGCTCATGGGTTGACTGATCGACACCACCCCCGTCTCGGCGAGATCCTCGCCCAAGTCCACGCCCTCGGCGCGTCGGCGGTGGCGCCCCACGCCGCCGACGTCGACGCCCGCGCGCGTTTCCCCGCCGAGGCCTTCGCCGCGCTCCGGGACGCGAAGTTGCTCTCCTGCTACGTGCCCGAGGCCCACGGCGGCATGGGGCTCTCGATCCTCGACCTGTCGAAGATCTGCGAGGCCCTGGGCACCTACTGCGCGTCCACCGCGATGATCTTCGCCATGCACCAGATCCAGGTGGGGTGCATCGTCCACCACGCCCTGGGCTCGCCCTACTTCCAGCGTTTCGCACGGGAAATTGTCGAGCGGCAGTTGTTGTTGGCCTCGGCCACCACCGAGTTGGGCATCGGCGGCGACGTGCGCACCAGCACCTGCGCGGTGGTCACCGAGGGCGAGCGTTTCTCGCTGGTGAAGCAGGCGCCGGTGATCAGCTACGCGCTCGACGCGGACGGCATCCTCGTCACCGCCCGCCGGGCCCCCGAGGCCGGGCCGAGCGACCAGGTGCACTGCCTGGTCCGCAAGGGCGACTGCACCTTGGAGCCGCTGTCGTCGTGGGACACCCTCGGTTTCCGCGGCACCTGCAGCCTCGGCTTCACGCTGCGCGCCCACGCCGCCTTCGAGCAGGTCCTGCCGGTGCCCTACGCGGAGATCCACGCCAAGACCATGCACCCCTTCTCCCACTCGGTGTGGTCCTCGTTGTGGCTGGGCCTCGCCAGCGACGCCGTGGCCCAGGCCCGCGCCATCGTGCGCGCCCAGGCCCGCAAGACACCGGGCACGCTGCCCCCCGCCGCCACGCGCCTCGCCGAGGTCGACGGCGTGTGTTTCCGCATGCGATCGCTGGTGGAGCACACCATCTCGGAGTACCACCAGCGCCTCGCCGAGCACCCCGGGCCCTTCCCCTCCGACTTCGGCTTCGCGCTGCGGGTGAACAACCTCAAGGTTTCGGCGTCGGAGCTGGTGGTCGACATCGTCGGCAAGTCGCTGCTCATCTGCGGCATG
>CAYHRZ010000192.1:4049-9214 GCA_964359125.1 uncultured Klebsiella sp.
TGGCGGGCTACCGCAACGACAGCAAACACACCCTCGGTCGGCACCTCCGCGACGCCTATGGTGCCGCGCTGATGGTCAACAACGACCGCATCCTCGGCCAGTCGAGCACGATGTTGCTCGGCATGAGAGACAGCTAGATGTGCGCCGATCTCGACCCCTACCAAGAGTACCGCGAGCAGCTGTTCGCGGCCGGCCTGCTGGTGCCCTCCGGCGTGCGCGGGGTGTATGGCCACGGCGGGGACTTCGAGCGGGTGATCGAGCAGGTGGAGCGGCTCGTCACCCTCGCGGGCAAAGATCAGCACGCCGAGGTGATGCGTTTCCCGCCGGTCTTCCCGCGCGCGCACTACAACCGCATCAACCACCTCCACAACTTCCCGGACCTCCTGGGCTCCGTCCACGCCTTCGCCGGCACCGAGGCGGAGCACCGCGCCATGGCCGGGGTCTTCGACGGGGGAGGGGACTGGACGGGATCGCTTCAGCCCAGCGAGTTGATGCTGGTGCCCGCGGCCTGCTACCCGCTGTACCCGGCGGCCACCGGCACCCTGCCCGCCGGGGGACGGGTGGTCGACTTGCGCACCCACGTGTTCCGCCACGAGCCCAGCGACGACCCCGCGCGGATGCAGATCTTCCGGCAACGCGAGTACGTGTGCATGGGCACGGACGAGCAGGCGCTGGCCCACCGTGACCTCTGGCTGCAACGCGGCAAGGTGTTGCTGCAAGGCCTCGGCCTGCCCGTGGAGGCGGTGGTGGCCAACGACCCCTTCTTCGGACGCGGCGGCCGGCTGGCCAAGGCGACTCAACGCGAACAAACCCTGAAGTTCGAGCTGGTGGTGCCCATCTGTTCCACCGAGAAACCCACGGCGGTGAGCTCGGCGAACTGCCACCTCGACTACGGCGGCAAGGCCTTCGACATCCGCACCGCCACCGGCGAGGAGGCCCACACCGCCTGCATCGGCTTCGGCCTGGAGCGCATCGCCCTGGCGTTGTTCAAGACCCACGGGCTGCGCCTGGCAAACTGGCCGCGCGAGGTGCGCGACCCACTGGAGCTCGACTGATGCCGCGGGTCGTGGCCCTGGACCCCGCCACCTACGTCCGGCACCTCTGCCACACCCGGGACCGCGACTGGGGCGAGACCAACTGCTACTCCGACGTGATCATCGAGATGTTGCACGGCCTCGGCCACGAGCCGCGCGCCGCGATGGCGTTCACCCTGGCCACCGACTGGGACGTGGACCAGTGGACCTTCTTCAAGTTCCCGCACCAGGACGTGGAGGCGCTGTTTGCCCTCGGCATCCACGAGATGGCGCCGTGGTTGCCGCTCTACCAGCACGTCGAGAACCACGTGGCCGCGGGTCGCATGGTGCTGGTGGAGGTCGACAGCTTCTTCCTCCCCGACACCACCGGCACCGCCTACCGGATCGCGCACGTCAAGAGCACCATCGCGGTCAACGAGATCGACGTGGCCGCCTCGCGCATGGGCTACTTCCACAACCAGGGCTACCACTGGGTGGAAGGGCAGGACTTCCGTGACTTGTTCCAGGTCGAGGGACTGGTCCATCCCCGGATGATGCCGCCGTACATCGAGTTCGTGAAGCCGGTGCCGGGCAGCGTCGCCTTGCCTGGCCCGGCCCTGGTCGAGGGCTCGCTCGCCTGCCTGCAACGACAGCTTCGACGCAGGCCACCCAGCAACCCCTTCCCGCGCTTCCGCGCCGCCTTCGAGCGGGACCTGGCCTGGCTGGCCAACGGACCGCTCGACGACTTCCACAACTACGCCTTCGTCACCTTCCGGCAGTACGGGGCCAACTACGAGCTCGCCGCCACCTACCTGCGCTGGCTGGCCGAGCGGGGCGTGAGCGAGGCGGCACCGCCGGCCGAGGCCTTCGCCACCATCTCCGCGCTCACCAAGCCCATGCAGTTCTCGCTGGCGCGGGCGATGACCAGGAAGCGCGCCGTGGACCTCGGGCCGCTGGACCAGATGGCCACGCTGTGGGACGGGGCGATGGCGCACCTCGACCGGCACCTGGGCTAGGCGTGCGCGCGCTCGGCGAGGGTTGGACGATGCGCGGCACGCCGGCGGGGGCATGGTCCTCGCCCGCCGACCTCGTCGACGGCGACTGGAGCCCGGCGCCGGTGCCGGGGACGGTGGCCCAGGCGCTGGGCCTGCCCTTCGAGCACAACATCGATCTCGACGGCCTGGACTGGTGGTATCGCTGCTCATTCGATGCTCCGGCCAGCGGCTACCGCCTGCGCTTCGACGGTCTCGCCACTGCCTGCCAGGCCTGGCTCGACGGGGCGCCGCTGTTCACCTCGGCCAACATGTTCTTGCCCCGCGTTGTCCACCTGCCAGGGGGCGGCGCGGGTGAACTGGTGCTCTGTTTCCGGTCGCTCCGCAGCATGCTCGGCGGCAAGAAACCCAGGCCGCGTTGGAAGACGGCGCTGGTGGGCGACCAGGACCTGCGCTGGATCCGCACGTCGCTGCTGGGTCGCATCCCGGCGTGGACACCGATGCTGCCCGCGGTGGGCCCCTGGCGCGGCGTGTGGGTCGACCGGGGGCCGGTGGTGAGCGCGGTGCTCTGGCCCCGGGTGGTCGAGGGCGTGCCCCGCCTGCGGGTCGACATCGAACTCGTGGGCCTCGATCACGCCGATGTCCGCGTGGGCGGCCAGCAGTTCTCCCTCGCGGTGGCGGGCGGGGTCGCCTCGGCCGAGCTGGAGCTCCCGGGCCTGGACCTCTGGTACCCCCACACCCACGGGGAGCCGGTGCTGCACGACGTCGTGCTTATTTTTGGTCGCGACAACACCGAGCACGTTTTGGGCCGGGTGGGCTTCCGGTCGGTGGCCTTCTCCCCCGGCAACCCCGTCATCGTCGTCAACGGCGTGGAGGTCTTCGCCCGGGGAAGCTGCTGGAGCGCGGCCGACGCCCGCTCGCTGGACGGCGACCCGCGGCCCTTGTTGACCAGCCTGCGCGACCTTGGCGGCAACGTGGTCCGCGTGGGCGGGACGATGACCTACCCTTCCGACGACTTCCTCGCGGCCTGCGACGAGTTGGGTCTCCTGGTGTGGCAGGACTTCATGTTCGCCAACATGGACTACCCGGTTGACGACTCGGCTTTTCGCGCGGGGGTGGAAGCCGAGGTCGACGCCCAGCTTCGCCGCATGTCGCGACACGCTTGCGTCGCGGTGTACTGCGGCGGCAGCGAGGTGACGCAGCAGGTGGCGATGCTGGGGCTGCCGTCGGAGGCGTGGACGTCCCCCCTCTTCGACACGCTGCTCCCGGCCCGGGTGGCGGCCTTGCACCCCGGCGTGCCCTACGTGCCCAACAGCCCCTGCGGCGGCGACCTGCCCTTCCACGTGGGCACCGGCGTGGCGCACTACTTCGGCGTGGGCGCCTACCGGCGGCCGCTGTCCGACGCCCGGAGCGCGGGCATCCGCTTCACCTCGGAGTGCCTGGCCTTCGCCCATGTCCCCGAGGACGACAGCGCGCTGGAGGCCATGGGGGGCCTCTTGCCGGTGCCCCACCACCCGCGTTGGAAAGCGGGCGTGCCCCGCGACGCCAGCGCCGGCTGGGACTTCGAGGACGTCCGTGACCACTACCTCCGGGACCTCCACGGCGTGGACCCCGTGGCCCTGCGCAGCGAGGACCTGCCTCGCTACTGGGCCCTGTCGCGCGTGGTGAGCGGGGAGGTGATGCAGCAGGTGTTCCAGGCCTGGCGCCGGGTTGGGAGCCCCACCCGCGGCGGCATCACGTGGTTCTACTCGGACCTGCGCCCGGGCGCCGGGTGGGGCGTGGTCGACAGCCAGGGCCGTCGTAAGCCCGCGTGGTGGTTCCTCCGGAGGGCCTGGGCGCCGCGCGCCTGTTTTTTCACCGACGAGGGCCTCGACGGGCTCGACCTGCACCTGCTCAACGAGGGCACCGAACCGCTCCGCGGCCGCGTCGAGGTCGACGTGCTGCGACAGGGCCGGCAGCCGGTGGCCACCGCACGGGCCGAGGTGGATGTCCCCGCCCGAGGCGTCGAGCGGTTCGGCGTCCAGGCGCTCCTGGGCCGCTTCTTCGACCTCACCCGCGCCTACCGGTTCGGGCCTCCCGGTCACGACGTGGTGGTGGTTCGTCTCTACGACGAGACTGGTGAACTGCTGGCCGACGACGCCTACTTCCCGCCGGGGGCCTCACCACCGCCCGTGGACGCCGCCCTGGTGGAGGCCCGGGTCGAGGGCAGCACGCTGGTCCTCGGGAGCCCCCGTTTCCTCCGCTCGGTGCGGCTGGAGAGCACCACGCACGCGCCGGGCGACAACTACTTCCACCTGCACCCCGGGATCCCGCGGGCGATCCCGCTGGCCGCGCTCGGCGACCGGCCCGCGAAGGTGTTGGTCTCCGCGCTCAACCTCGACGAGGTGGTGACCGCGAGGGGCTAGCGCGTCGCGGCTAGCAGCCGCTGGGCGTCGAGTCGAAGGCGCCGTCGGCCTCGCTGGCGGCGATGTCTTCGAGGTGCATCTCGAAACACGCGACCTCGCCGTCGCTGCACTTCTCGCAGCTCCCGCCCATCGCGTCGACGAGGTTGCACACGTCGGTCCCGTCGGGGAAGGCCGCTTCGAGGTCGCGGGCGTCGAGGTTGCCCAGGAGCACGCCGTCGTGCCAGCCCTTCCCGTCGGGCTCCACGGTCGCGGTGAGCACGGTGTCGCGAAACGCCACGGGCTCGCCGCTGATGCTGAGCTCGAAACTCCCCTCGTCGATGGCGAAGACCGGGTTGAGCCAGTCGGCGTCGGGGAGCGACTGCACCCGCTGGCACGGGTCCTGTCGGCCGTCGGCGGCCGCCAGGGTGACCACCAGCTCCAGTTCGGCACTCGACTGGCCCGTCGCGTGGAACAGGAGCACGGTCGACTCCATCAGCGAGAGCACGGACGCCATGCCCGGCGGCTCCACGAACGTGACGGTGGCGAGGTCCATCGCCCAGGTGTTGCCCTCCAGGCTTGCCCGCACCGGCTCGGCGTCGTCGTCGGACTGGGCGTCGCCGCCCTCGTCGTCGCCGGTGGCGCCGTTGCCGCCGGGATCGTCGGTCGACGCACCCGGCGCGGCCGTCACCGGGCCTCCCGGCGTGACCACCAGCCCCAGGTCGCCGCAGCCGACCAGGGAGAACAACCCGGGGAGAAGGAGAGCCGTTGGCATCGTG
>CAYHRZ010000193.1:0-9150 GCA_964359125.1 uncultured Klebsiella sp.
CCGGTGCGGCAGTTGTCGCTCGGCGAGCGGGTGCGCTGCGAGCTGGCGGCGGCGTTGTTGCACGCGCCTCCGCTCCTGGTGCTCGACGAGCCCACCATCGGCCTGGACGTGGCGGTGAAGTTGCGACTACGGGCCTTCCTGGCCGCGCTCCGGCAGGAAGGACGCACCACGCTGCTGCTCACCACCCACGACCTCGGCGACATCGCGGCGGTGTGCCCACGGGTCTTGTTGTTGGCCCGCGGGCGCTGCCTGCACGACGGCCCCCTCGACGCCCTGGTCCGCACCCTGGGGGGACAGCGGCGGGTGCTCGCCCGCCACCACCCCTCGTTGGACATCGACCTCCACGCCCTCGGCGCTTACGCGGTTGTTCCTGGGCAGTTCGCGGTGCCGCTCTTGCCCGGCACGCCCGACGCGAACGTGCTGCGCCGGGTGCTCGCCGTCCCCGGTGTCGACGAGGTCGTGGTGGAGGAGGCCCCCATCGAGGCCCTGGTGGCCCAGGCCTACGGCTCCTGATGCGCGCCTTCGTCGCCGCTTACCGCATCGGCTTCGCGCACGTGTTCGCTTACCGGGCCGAGGCGGCAATCCAGTTGTTCTCCGCGCTCATCGTAGCCGCGCTCAACCTCTCCTTGTGGACGGTGGCTACCCGGGGGCGCAGCGAGATCGGCGGCGTGCCCTCCACCGAGATGCTCGCCTACGTCGTGGCGGCGTGGACGGGGGTGGCGGTGGTGGCCACCCGCGTGAACGAGGACCTCGGGCGCCGCATCCGCGACGGGCAGGTGGCGGCCGACCTGTTGCGACCGGGCTCGTTGCAGGCTTTCCTCTACGCCCGCGACCTCGGTCGCGCCTCGGCGGCGGTGTTCTTGCAGGCCATCCCGTTGTTCATCGCCTGCGCGCTGTTCGTCCCGGTGCGGTGGCCCGAGCGGCCCTCCACCTGGGTGATCTGGGCGCTGTCGGTGGGGCTGGCGCACGCGGTCAACTTCGGGCTCTCGTTCCTGGTGGGCATGGCGGCGATGTCGATGGGCAACGTCACCGGCCTCTCGCACCTCAAGGGCACGCTGGTGTCGGTGTTCTCCGGCGCCCTCATCCCCCTGGACCTCTACGGCCCGGCGCTGCGGCGGGTGCTTGCGTGGTTGCCCTTCCCGATGCTGGCCCACGTGCCGGCGGGCCTGTTCCTGGAGCGGGAGCTGAACGTGCTCCCGCTCTTGGCGGGGCAGGCGGCGTGGGCCTTGTCGTTGTGGCTGGCCGGGGCCCTGGTGTGGCGGCGGGCGGTGGCGGTGATCACCGTGGACGGGGGGTAGGGTGGCGCCCGACCCGGTGAGCGGCCTGTTCCCGTGGTGGGTGTCGCTCCTCGCGGCCCTGGCCTGGCTCGGCCACGCGTTCCTGGTGGGCGGGGCGCTCTTGCCGGTCCGGCTGCGCGGCGGGACGGTGGCGTGGGTGGTGGCGCTCGCCTTGGGGGTCGGCGTCGTAGGTGCAGTGTGCTCGCTGCTGGCGGTCATGGGCTGGCTGAGCGCCCCAGCATTGCTGCTCTGGCTGGTCGTGGCCAGCACGGCTGGGTGGATCCACGGGGGGGTGCGCCGACTCGACCTTCCTCGTCACCCGGCGCTCTGGGTCGTGCTGCCCCTGCTCCTCGGCTCACCGGTGCTGGCCGCCATGTCGCCGCCGGTCGACACCGACGAGATCTACCAGCACCTCGCGCTCGCGCGGCGCGTCGCCGTGGGGGGTGCGCTCGTGGGCGGCTTCGACGTTCCGGACGGCTCCCGTCCCCAGTTACTACACGCCTTGTTCGCGGGTATTTACGGTCTCGGCGGGCCGGGGGCGATCCGGCTGTTCCACCTCGGCCTGGTGCTGTCGCTGGTTTTCGGCGCCTGGCTCCTGGCCGACGCGCGCTTCGGCAAGGGCTCGGGAGCAGCCCCGACCCTGGTCCTGACGACCTCCTACACGTTCCTGCACGAGGCGGGGTTGGCCTACAACGACCTGCCAGCCGCCTTGTGGTTGTTGCTCGGCGTGGTGCTGTCCCAAGGCGGGGAGCGGGTGATCGGCGGGGTGTTTCTGGGCCTGGCGGTCACCGCCAAGTTCACGGCCGGGCCCGCGGTGGCGGTGGCGATCCTGCTGCTCGGGCGCGGGGGGTTGGTCACCGGCGCGGTCGCGACGGCGGTGGTGGTGCCTTGGTTCTTGCGAAACGTGATGGAGGGTCTGCACCCCCTGTTCCCCTACGCGGGCTGGCCCCACGTGGAGGGATTCCGCTTCATGTACCCCGAGAAGTACGGGGTGGGACACGGCTGGGTCGATGCCATCTTGTTGCCATGGAACCTCCTGGTCAACGCGCGGGTGGACAGCTTCGCCTTCTACGGGCAGCTGTCGTGGGGTTGGGCCGCGCTGGGGGTGGGCGCGGCCTGGGCCGCTCGTCGTGACCGCGAGCTGCGCGGCTGGCTCCTGGTGCTGCTCGTGGGCTTCGTTGCGTGGGGATCCTCGGCGCAGATCATGCGTTTCTTGTTGCCGCTGGCGGGCCTCGCCGGGCTGTGTGGGGCGGCCGCCGGACGGTGGCGCTGGGTGGCCCTGGTCCTGGGGCTGGTGTCTGTGCCCAAGAACCTGGGGCCCATCCTCGAGGAAGCACGCGGGCAGTTCGCGGTGGCGGCCGGCCGCGAGCCGACCGACGCTTACCTCTCGCGGACCATGCCCGCCTGGCCCGCCGTGCGCTTCCTGCGGGACGAGGTGCCCCCTGACGCGCCGGTGGCCCTGCTTTTCGCCTGGCACGGGTACTACGTGGAGCAGCCCTACATCCTCGGTTCGGTGGAGGATCACACCCCGACCCGGCAGTTCGTGGTGGCGTCGGGCGACGATCCCCTCGCGGCGCTGCGCGGGCGTGGCGTGCGGTACGCCCTGGTGGGCGACATCCGCTTCATCCGGAAGTCCTACGAGTTCCTCCCGGAAGCGGAGTGGAAGGCCCAGTTCGTGGCACCCCGAGATCGGCTCCGCTCGGCGCTGGAGACCGGCGCCACGCGACTGTTCGCCGAGAAGAAGTGGGAGGTGTGGAGCCTTGACGCGCCGGCCCCCGGGGACTAGTACGCGCCCGCCATTCGCGGAGGTGGCGGAATGGCAGACGCGCTAGGCTCAGGACCTAGTGGGGTAAAACCCGTAGGGGTTCAAGTCCCCTCCTCCGCACCATTGTAGACTGAGAAGGGGAGGAACTCGCAAGGGTTCCTCCCCTTCGTGCATTCCTTCGATCACGTCGCGCGTCGCGACGAGGAACCGCTAGGGGTCGGAGGTTAAGCGTTAAGCCTTTCCGGCCGCGTCGCCCGCTCACCCCGGCGCGGCCCGGCCCACGATGCGGTCGTAGATCCAGTTGGGGACGAGCCGGGCGAAGTGCATGAGCAGGTACATCTGCCAGGGGAAGGTGATCTCCGCCTTACGACGGTCCAGCCCGTCGGCGATGATGCGCGCCGCGCGTTCGGCAGGCATCAACCACGGCATCTTGAACTTGTTCTTCCGGGTGAGCGGGGTGTCGATGTACCCCGGGTGGATGGCGGTGCACGCCACGCCGACGCCGCGCAGGTCCACCCGGAAGGACTCCAGGAGCGTCGTGACGTACGACTTGCTGGCCGAGTAGCCCGCGTGCCCCGGCAGGCCCCGGAACCCCGCCACCGACGAGACCACCGCGAGGTGCCCGCGCTTTCGCTCCACCATGCCCGGCAACACCGCGCCGAGGGCGTAGAGCACGCCTCGGATGTTGATGTCGATCATCCACTCGATCTCCGCGACCGGGTTCTTTCGCGCGTTGGTCGGCGTGCCCGAGCCCGCGTTGGCGACCACCAGGTCGCAGGGCCCGAGCTTGGACTCCAGCTCCGCCAGTGCCGCCGTCACCTCGTCGCGGTGGGTCACGTCCGCCGTCGCGTAGGCGGCCTTGCCGCCGGCCGCCTCGATCTTCGCGACCACCTCGGCCAGCAGCTCCGCGCGCCGGGCCACCAGCCCCACCGCGTGCCCGCGCCGGGCGAGTTCCAGGGCGAGCGCCTCGCCGATGCCGGTCGACGCGCCGGTGATGATGGTGACGGGCATGGTTCCTCGGGAAGTGCCGCGGTCTAACGCCCCGCGACGACCGCGCGAGCGGACACACGGTCAACGCGCGTCCGCCAGGGCGGGGCAGGCGAGCAGGGCGAGGAGGGTGAGCACGGTGACTCCGGGGTTCAGGGCCAGCAGCGGTCGTCGTCCCCGGACGAGCCGCTCGGGGAGCTGCGAGCCGACTTGGGGGGATGGAGTCGGGACGGGGAACACCCGGTACCCGTCAGCCACGTGGAGGCAGATCGCGCCGCGCTCTCCGGGGTGACACCGGGCCCCTTGGTGCCCCCTCTCGCCACCCCGAAGTCGGGCAGGAGCCAGCCGCCCACCGCGACCGGCGGGGCATCATGCTCGAGGCGGCGGTCGTGGGGCGCAACCTCCGACGTGGACCCGGAACCAAGTGCGGGGGGTGAGCGCTCACCCCCCCGGGTTGGTTCCGCCCCAGTCGTGCGCGTCTCGGTGGCGACGCTGTCGACTCATGGGCAAACGCCGCGTTTTCTCCGCCCCTGTGGACCGGAGGCGAACCGGCCACCCCCGAGCGCCGCCGAGCCGCCTCCGGGGCGGAACCAAGTCACAGGGTGCGCCCTCACCCCCCCGGGTGCGTTCCGCGTGGCGAGCGACACCTGTCGCGACACCTGTCGCGATGGTCTGGTCGCCGCCGCCCACGGCCCGCCGCCCACGGCCCACCGCCGCGGCGCGATCGGCGCGCCCGCCCGTCGTTGGGAGGTCACGCGAGCCGGGCCTGCCGCAGCGGCGCCGCAAGGCCCACGCCGCGGTGGTCGAGCCGGTCGGGAAGAGCCGCGACTACCGCGCGTCGTCCACCACCAACTGCACCTCCTCGCGGCCCTGCCACCGGTTGATCGACAAGGATCCGAGGAACTGCCGGGCTCCTTCCAGCGCTTCCCGGTGCTCCACCGCACCCCACCACACCGCACGAACGTCGCCGAGCGAAAAGCCGAGGTGTTTGTCTTTCATCACCCGCACCCGCGACGGCGCGCTCTCCACCACGACCTTCGCGGGTGGGTTGTCCTTGCCGCAGGGTTCGAGCCTGCCGAGGTCCTTCACTAGCGACATCGACACGTCGAGGGGCCGCAGCACCAGGTCCACGACGTCGTCTTCTGCCATGTCGTTCACGTCGTGGTGGGCGTTCACCCAGCGATCCAGTCCCTCCGCTAGCTCGGGCACCCGCGCCGCGTCGAGCGAGAACCCCGCCGCCGCCGCGTGCCCGCCGTAGCGGTGCAACAGGGCCGCCACCGCGTCGAGCGCGCGCACGGCGTGCACGCCGGGCACCGAGCGCACGCTGCCCACCGCGGTGTTGCCCACCACCGACACGATGGCCACCGGCCGGCCCACGCGCTCGCGCACCTTGGCGGCGACGATGCCGACGACGCCCCGGTGGAAACCGTCCTCCTCCCGCCCGTGGACGACCACGAAGCCGGGGGGCGGGTCCGCCACCTGCGCCATGGCGAGGTCCACCAGGGCCCCGGAGATGTCCTGGCGTTCCCGGTTGAGCTCGTCGAGCATCGCCGCCCCTGCCCGCGCCGCCGCCGGATCACGCTCGCGCAACAGGCGCACCACGGCATTGGCGTCGGCCAGGCGGCCTGCGGCGTTGATCCGAGGACCGATGCGCCAGCCGATGGTCTGCGCGTCGATGTTGCCCGGCTCCGCGCCCGACACCCCGAGCAGCGCCGCCAGCCCCGGCGAGTGCGGGCCGGCGTTGAGCGCCCCGAGGCCCAGGCTCACGATCGCGCGGTTCTCGGGCGTGGCCAGCGACACGATGTCGGCCACGGTGCCGATCGCCGCCAGCTTGAGCATCGACGCGAGGATGCTGTCGCGACGGGGATGCTCACTCAATAGCGCCGTGGCCAGCTTGAGCGACACGCCGCAGGCGGCGAGCGCCTTGTTGGCGTAGCCACACCCGTCCTGCGGGGGACAGAGCACCGCCACCGCGTCGGGCGGCACGCTCTCCCCGGCCGGGAGGTGGTGGTCGCACACCACCACGTCGAGCCCCAGTTCCCGCGCGCGGCGCACGGCGGCGTGGTCGCGCACGCCGATGTCGGCGGTGACGAGGAGCCGCACCCCGTCCGCGGCGGCCCTTTCCACCGCCAGCGTCGACAGCCCGTAGCCCTCGGTGAACCGGTCGGGGATGTGGTAGCTCACGTTCGCGCCGCCGAGCGCGTCGAGCGCCGCGTGCAAGATCAAGCACGACGTGGTGCCGTCGACGTCGTAGTCGGTGACCAGCCGGATCGCCTCGCCTCGCAGTCGCGCGTCGCCGATCCGGGCCACGCCGCGCTCCAGCCCGAGGATGCCCCCGGGGTCAAGCAGGGCAGCCCGGCCGGTGGCAAAGAAGGCCGCGTCGAGTCCGCGCGCCGCGAACACCTCCGCCGCCCGGGGGTGCAGGCTCAGCGCTGCCGCTAGCGCCCCGCCGTCGGCCGCGCCGCGGAATCTCCACCGTCGGCCGGCCAGGGACTCGCCCGCGAACTTCATGGGCTGGCGATGAACCAGCCGATGCCGATGCCCACGAGCAGGCCCAACCCACCGAGCACCACCCCGGAGCCCACCACGCCCATCCACCCCGGACCCCCCTCCGGTGGGGGCGGTGCGGTGTCGCGCACCGCCAGCGTGACCGCGTGGGTGCGCTTCTCGTTGCCTCGCTTGAGCACCAGTTCTACCCGCAGCGGGCCGCCGTCGGTCTTCACCCCGAGCACCCGCTCCACCACCGCCCCGGCCCACACCGCCGGGTCGATCACCGCCTCCATCGGTGCGCCGTCGACCGGGCGCTTCGGCTCCTCGCGCGGCACCGGCGGCGGCGGCGGCAGCTCCCTCATGCCGGTGCGCTGCGCGGCGAGCTGCGCGGCCACGGTGCTGGCGGTGGCCACCGGGCCCTGCGGCTTGGGCTGGGCTGGGGGCGGCACGTCGACCTTCGGGGGCGGCTTCGGGCCCGCCGACTTGAACGAGACTTCCGCCGACGCGCCGGTGGCCGCGGGCTCCACCGTCGGACGGACTTTGGCGTCGCCCTCGTCCTTTCCCTCGAGGAAGTCGCCGGCGCGCTCCACGTTGGCGAGCAAGAACGCGTCGACTTCACCGGTCTGCACGTGCCCCCCGCTCTTGAGCTTCTCCCCGCGTTGTTCCTCGAACGGCCGCACGCGCTTGATGCGCTCGAGGTGCTCGCGGATCACGAGGTTGTCGTCTTCGGCGGTGGGGCGCTCCACGGCGCTCAACTCCACCGCTGTTTGCCGTCCGGCGAGGTTGTCGCGCACCCGCTGGGCGGTGAGCTCCGTGACCGCGCGCAGGGTGTCGAGCACGCCGACGCCTTGCACCGCGATCGCCTCGACTTGTGGTACCCCGAAGGGGTTCAGGTCGGTCTGCAGGTCCGCCACCGAGCGGGCCCCCGGGGCGTCGCGCTTGTTGTACTGCAGCACCAGCGGGATGCTCGCGAGGTCCAGCCCGTGGGATCGCAGGTTCTCCTCGAGGTCGATCAGCGCGTCGATGTTGGCGCTCGCGCGGTCCGGCGCGCTGTCCGCCACGAACACCACCGCGTCGGCGCCCTGGAGCACGACGCGCCGGGTTTCTTTGTAGAACACCTGTCCCGGCACGGTGAACAGCTTGAACTTCGCCGTGAAGCCCGCGATCTGTCCAAGTTGGATGGGAACATAGTCGAAGAACAGCGTGCGCTCCTCGGCCGTGGCCATGGAGTGCAGGTCCCCCCGCTGCCCCTCGGGGACGATGCCGTGCACCACCTGGACGTTGGTGGTCTTGCCCGACATCGCCGGCCCGTAGTACACAATCTTCGCCTCGATCTCACGACGCGCGAAGTTGATCACCGCCATGGGCGGCCTCCTATCCGGTTAGCCGCCCCTGCCGATGCACCCGCTCATTCCCTACTTCGAACAGCCTGTGATCAACCTGGGCCCCCTCCCGATCCACGCCTTCGGCATCCTCGTGGCCATCGGCTTCGTCGCCGGCGGCCACGTCGCCCAGCAGAAAGCCACGAAGTTCGGGGGTAGCGCCGACGCCATCAACCGGCTGATTGGCTGGCTGGTGTTCGGCGTCTTCGTGGGCGGCCACTGGGGCCACATCCTGATGTACGAGCCGGGCCAACTGGCCGACGAGCCCCGGTTGTTCCGCGCCTTCTTCACCGCCCTCTCGGAGTTTCGCAGGCCGCTGTCGTCGGAGATCCCGGCGCTCTTGCAGTTTTGGCACGGCCTGTCGTCGTTCGGCGGTTTCGCGATGTGCGTGGCGCTCACGATCTGGTTCTTCCGTCGTGAGAAGATGGCGTTCTGGCCCCACGCCGACGCGCTGGCCGTCGGCCTGTCGCTCGGCTGGTTCTTCGGGCGCATGGGCTGTTTCTCCGCCCACGACCACGCCGGCAACCCCACGAACTTTTGGCTCGGCGTCTATGGCATGTGCCCCGGCAACAACCCGACGGTGGCCTGTCACGACCTCGGCCTGTACGAGGCGATCTGGTCGATCAGCGTGTTTGGGCTCTTCACCTTTCTCGACCGGAAGCCGCGCCCGCCCGGCTACTTCGTGGGCTGGCTGGCCACGCTCTATGGCCCGGCGCGTTTCGTGGCCGACTTCTTCCGCAACCGCGAGGGCGACGCCCGCTACCTCGGCCTCACGCCGGCGCAGTACGGCTCGATCCTGGTGACCCTCGCGGGGCTCTGGATCCTCTCCACCCGGGCGAGGTCGACCCGCGCGTCGTCATAGGAGCGTCAGGAGCCGGCCGCCCGTCGCGCCGCTTGTCGTCGAGCGGGGGGCCTGGATCGTAAGGACAACGATCCCCGGAGCGCACGTGCGCCTCGCCCTGTTGTGTGCCTTGTTGTCCTGGCTCCAGGCCTGCGCCTGCAACGACGCGCCGCACGGCTCCTACTTCACCGACGTCGACGGCGACGGCGTGTCCGACGAGGACGACTGCAACGATGACGACGCCTCGGTAGGCACGCCGGAGCTGTATTACCCGGACTACGACCACGACGGCTACGGCGACGCTTCCGAAGGCATCGAGGCCTGCGACCCCCCCGACAGCTACGTCACCGACAACACCGACTGCGACGACCTCGACGCCACCATCCACCCCGGCGCGGAGGAGCTTTG
>CAYHRZ010000194.1:0-9138 GCA_964359125.1 uncultured Klebsiella sp.
GTGTCGGTCATGGACGACGAGGCAGAACTGCTGAGTATCGACCAGGAGATCGAGGCGGGGGCGGCCCCCCCGAGCCTGCCGACGTTCACGACGACCGGCCGTCGTAAGCAGCCGGGGACGATGCTCGCGCCGGTGTTCAGCGACCACCCCTTCGTGGTCGGCCTCGACGCCGAGGGCCGGTACAACTGGTGGTGGGAGGGACTCGGCGCCGACGTGTACACCCGCGCCCGTTTCTCCCTCGACGGCAAGGCGGTGCTGTTCAACCGCTTCGACGAGGATCGCAGCATCGACCGCGGCGCCATCTTCCGCGTGAGCCTCGACGGCAACGACGTCGTGGAGGTACCTGCCGAGGGGGCCCACCACGACTTCGTGGAGTTGCCGGACGGCAACTACGCCTACCTCAAGATCGACGTGCGGGAGCACGAGGGGCGCACCATCGTCGGCGACTCGCTGGTGGAAGTCGACGCCGCCGGGACGCTGATCCGCGAGGTCTGGAACGGCTGGGACACCTGGGTCGTCCCCGACGAGCCGATGTCGACGGCGTTCTACCCGCAAGGCGAAGACTGGCTGCACTGCAACACGTTGGAGTACGACGCCGACCGTGACGTCTACCTCGTGTCGGTGCGGAACCTCAGCGCGGTGATGGAGGTGGACCGCGCTGGCGGCGAGATTCGCTGGCTCATCGGCGGCGACGACTCCGACTTCGCGCTCACCGCCGGCACCGCCTTCGAGCACCAGCACAGCCCGCTTCGGACGGCCACCGGCTTGTACGTCTTCGACAACCGCGACGGCGCGGCCCGTTCCTACGTGCGGCACTATGCGATCGACGAAGGCAGTGGCACGTACACCGAGGACTGGACCTTCGAGGGGCCGGAGGGCAACTGGGTCGCCCTCCTCGGCGACGTGATCCCCTACGACGACGGTACCAAGCTCATGGCCTGGGGGACGGCGGGCTTCGCCAACGAGGTCAACGGTAACGGGCAGCAGAACTGGCGGGTCGATGCCGAGTTCGGCCACGTGATCGGCTTCATCGACGCGGCGTCCGAGCTCGGTGGACCGACGGAGTGATCGCCCTCGCCCTGTTCTCGGCCTGCGACCCATCCGCCGACTCGGGCGGGATCGAGGTCGCCGTCACCGACGACAACGTCGTGCAGTTGGCACTCTCGCCGACGTTTCGGACGTTGCTCGTGGAGCCCGAGTCCGACGCGACGTTCGAGTGGTCCTCGGTCACCACCGACTGGCTCGGCCAGCCCTTCGACGCCGGGGCGGAGACCGCTACCGTCGAGTTCTTGCGCGCGCAGAGCTTGGCGAGCGCGGAACTGGCCGTGGAGCTCGTTCGCGACACGCTCACGCAGGAGATGGTGGAGCTTTACGGCTGGGAAAAAGGTGCAGGGCCGTACAGTTCTGCCACCGTGTCGGAACTCGAGGACCACACCCCGGCGGTGAAGCCGTCGCAACTGGTGGTCGGCGATCCCTGGCTGCTGGTGCTGCGCGACAGCCAGGACACCATCCGCCTCGTCGTGGAGGTGGACGGGTCCGCCGACGTGGTGGGCGACGGTGGGTCCTACGGCATCGTGGATGGCCAGTCCGCCCTCGCCGCGAGCGCCACGCTGGATCGTGATCCCGTGCGCCTGACCACCGGCGACTCGCTGGCGTGGGGTGAGCTGGGTGTCGGCTCGGATGGCGGGCCCTTCGACGCCTCGAGAGCCACGTTCCTCGCGGCCGTACCCACGCCGGGCGAAGGGAGCCACGGTTGGGACGCCCTCTCGACGGTGCTGGGGAGCGCGGAGCCCATCGCCACGGGCGGGTCCCCGCGGATGGCCAGCCCCGCCGTGGTCGAGGCGGCCTCGCCGGGCGAGCAGTTCCTGCTCGCCCTCGATTGCACGCACTGCGAACCGTTGTTCCCCGCCGCGATGTTCGTGGTCGAGCGAGAGTAAGTGCCCGAGAACCTGTACCTTTCACTCCCCGCCGTGAAGCTGCCCAGCGTCCGCCGCACCAACGACGACGTGGTGGCGCTCGTCCACGAGAACTTCAAGGGAGATCCCCAGCAGTGGCGCAGGGTGGAGCGCACCATGCGCTTCGTCTTCAACACCTGCGGCACCGTCGTGCGGCACGTGCAGGTCGACGAGCGCTACGCCGCCGGCACGCACGCCAGCAACGTGGCGCGGGTCGTCCTCGAGGAGCAGGCGGTGGCGGTAGGCGCGCTCGACAGCGTCACCTACGCTTCGATCGTGCGCGAGTACTTCGAGCCGTCGGTGGCCACCGAGATCGCCTGGCGACTGGGGGTGCAGCAGGCTGCCTGTTACGACGTCGTCAGTGCCTGTGCCGGGCCGCTGGTGGCGATCGAGACCCTCAGGGGTCGAGCCGCCACCGACCCCCACTGGAAACGCGGCTTGGTGAGCACGGCGTCGCTGTCGGAGGGCTTCCTCGGCTTCGACATCCAGTCCATCGCGGACCTCGACGAGCTGGCGGCGGGCCTGACCATCGGCAACGGCGCCACCGCCACCCTCGTGGGCCGCGAGCCCTTCGCGCGCGGCGGTCGCATCGTCGGCAGCTACAGTGAGGGCTACCCGGGGCACCACCCCCTCTGCCGGGCGCCGGTGTTCGGGGTGTTCCGCTCGGCGGGGTCGGCGCTCTTCGCCCTGGCGGAATTGGTCCCGGACCACGTGCGCCGTGCCTGCGCCCGGTTTGGCTGGGCGGTGGAAGAGGTCGACGTGTTCGTGTCGCACCAGCCGTCGGATCGCATTCTCCGGGAGGTGGCGCAGGCCCTCGGCGTCCCCGCCGCCCGCGTGCCACAACTACACAGCTTCTACGCGAACACCGAGGCCAGCGCGGTGCCCATCGCCCTGCGGCACCTGGTCGACGACGGCACCATCCAGCCCGGTATGAAGTTGCTCCTCAACTCGGCGGCCGCGGGCTTCACCCTCGCCAGCGTCGGCGTGGTGTGGGAGGGGTAGCGGAGCGGCCGCCGCCGCCCGCGGGATGGCGGCTACGCGCCCGGCAGGACCAGCGGATCCTTCGACTGCCTCCCGGCATTGAGCGAGGCAAGTTCCTCCACGGCAAAAGGCTCCGCGCTCGCCTGCACCACCCCCACCAGGAACGCCCGGATGGCAGCCTTCGCCTCGTTACCCGCGTCGGTCTCGGTGCGGCTGTCCCAGAACAGGAACAGCTTTCGGCGTCGTTCGGCGGCGCTGAGCGCCGGGTCTGTCCAGATGGCGTGCAGGTCGCCCGGGATGTCCTTGTAGAGTCGCTGGGCCAGGTGCTGGCGAACCACGGCGTCGTTGAGCCTCTGCACCTCGTCACGGGAGGCCGTGACCACGTCTTCCCGGACGGTCTGAAGTTGCCGGGGTCCGAGCGCGGCCGTGCCCACGCTCACGCAGGCGGTCATCAAGGTGGGGACACACCAGAGGTAGTTCAGGGCGCTGCCCTGGTCGGCGAAACTGTGGCCCGGGGAGCGGATCCGCGGCGGCTGCCCCTTCAGCGTGATCCAGCCGTCGTCGTGGAGCCACACCTGGGGCATGTAGGGCACGTCGTTCTTGAATACGGTGTAGTCGCCCTGGCGCTCGTGCCGGACGTACCCTTCCTCCCGCAACGACAGGAACAACTCGTCGCGGGCCCTCATCACCGCCGCCTCGCCGGTGACGATCACCGTCTCGTCGACGTCGTCGTCGCCCACCGCCAACGGCTCCTGCGACCACCCGAGGGCGACCAAGGTCAGCATGGCCACAACGTAGTCACCCCTCGGCCAAGACGGCGTCGATGGCCCGTCGCTGCCGCCTGGCCGACCGCGCGAGGTTGAACTGCCCCCGGGCGCGGAAGAGGTTGTGGGCCGCCCGCGATGGGAATCGGTCGGCGTTCCACCCGAAGTACCGGTCCTCGGCCACGTCGCGACAGAACCGGGCGGACAACTCCAGGGCGATCCGCTCCGCGGCGCCGCCGAGGGCGCGACGTTCGGCCCGGGACAGGGGCCGGGCCGACTGGTAGCCGACCACGGCTGCCGCGAAGACATCCAGGTCGAAACAGGCTTCGACCGCGTCCTCGCCTACCGGGTTGCACCATGAACGCCAGGCGTCGCCCAGCTCCACGTCGAGGGTTTGGCGGGACAGCGTGTCGAGGTCGAGCAGGCAAAGACCCTCGCCGTCGATGGAAAAGCGCAGGTTGCTCAGCTTGAGATCCCCGTGGGCGTGCCGCAGCGGCAGGTCCAGGCTGCCCTCCCAGGTCGACCAGGCGCCGAGGATCTCGTCGGCGAGGGCGCGGGCCTCGCCGTCGCGCACCGCCTCGTCGAGCCGACGCATGTGCAACTCGGTGTCGTGGGCCCCGGGGCGGACGTGGTGGTAGTCCCAGTCGAGGTCGTCGACCGCCGCGTGGAACCGCCCGACCAGCGCGCCGGCCGCGTGCGCACGGGCGGCGCTGTCGACCCGGTGCACGGTCACCCCGGGGACGTAGTTCATCACCCGCCAGGTCGCCCCGTCGTCGTCCGTGGCGCAGAGGGTCCCATTGTCGGTGCGGAGTAGCCGAGGCGTGACCATGCCCCGGGCGGCCAGGTGAGCGGTGACCGCCTCGATGTCGTCGTGGACTTCGGGACGGAAGATCGGGTTGAGGCGCTGGACGACGTAGCGCGGTGGATCGTCCGCCAGCAGCGTGTGGTTGATCAGCCCGGCGTCGACGCAGGGGTACACCCGCAGGCCGCGCAGCGCGGCCCACGCGGGCGGCACGCCGGTCACGGGCGGCTACTCGAAGTTTTCGTTGTTGCCGCGCGACATGCCGACCGCGAACAGGATGATGCACAGCGCGCCGCTCAGGCAGCAGCAGCCGCCATTGAGGTACTGCAAGTAGGCGCTGAAGCTGGCGAAGGTGGTGGCCAAGCCCGGGTCCATCTCGACGAGCATCGCCGTGATGGTGCCGATGAGCGTGCCCGTCATCACGGTGAGGAGGAGGAAAATCAGGGCAAGACACCCGAAACAACCGGCGGCGATCTTCATGCGTACTCCGAGCAGCGGCGATGCTATAACGGTGGGCCACCGGCGCAAGGGGTGGGCCGCAAAACGGGCGTCGGCAGCCAAGCGCCCGGTCGCGCGGAAGCCTGCTCTGGCCTGCCGGGTTAGGGGCGCCGACCTCCGCGAGATTTCCCCGATGCGCCCCTACCTGCTGCTCCCCGTCTTGTTGTTCACCGCCGGGTGCCCGAAGAAGCCGGTCGACGAACCGCCCCCCCCGCCCCCGCCGGTGGCCGAGCCGGCCAAGCCGCGGGAGGTGCCGCCGCCGGTCGCCGAGATGACCAAGAACTTCGCCCGCGTGTTCTTCGAGTTCGACAGCAGCGACCTCACCGCCGATGGCAAGTCCGCCCTGGACGCCAACGCGGGCATCATGGGCCAGTACAGCGACATCCGGCTGGAAGTGCAGGGCCACGCCGACGAGCGCGGCACGACCGACTACAACATCGCCCTGGGCCAGAAGCGCGCCGACGCCCTCGTGCGCTACCTCCTCCAGCGTGGCGTCGCGACGAGCCGAGTGAAGTCGGTCTCCTACGGCGAGGAGCGCCCCCTCGACGGGCTGTCGACCGAGCGGGCCTGGGAGCAGAACCGCCGTGCCGAGTTCGTGGTCACCTGGAGTGGCGACGCGCCGGTCCAGGGCACGTCGAACTAGGCGCCGGGACTCGCGGTCTGGGCGCGCTGCGGTGTCGGTAACCACTCTGGCCTACGTCGCCGCCGGGGGCGCGCTGGGCGCGCTGGCCCGGTACGGGATCGGCGTGGCCCTCTCGGGCTTCGGCCTGCACGGCGCGGCGGGGATCCTGCTGGTGAACGTGCTCGGCTGTGCGGCCATGGGCGCGCTGGTGACCCGATTCCCCGAGGCCGAGTCGGGACAGCGGGTGTTCCTGGGGGCTGGGGTGCTCGGCGGATTCACGACCTTCTCCGCCTTCGCCGCCGACGCGGTCGTGCTGGGTTCCCGCTGGGGCACCGCCTATTTGCTGGGGAGCGTGTTGCTGTCGTTAATGGCTTTTCATCTTGGCAAACTCGCTGCAGGCTTCCCGTGACGTCGTGGATCGCGGCCCTCTGGTGCGCTCTGGCGCTCGCGGCCCCCGCCGCCGTGCATTCCAAGTTCAGTAACGACGCGGCCGGCGAGAACCGGCGCCTGTCGTGGACATTCGAGGATGAAAGGGGTGAGAAGCGCTCGGTGGTGTTCACGGTGTCGGCCGCCGCCGTCGAACACGACAACCAGCTCCCCAAGGTGTTCCCCGCCGAGAACGCGGCCAAGGCCCAGGCCCGAGCCGTCCGGGACTACGCGGACGGCATCAAGGGCGTGACCATCCAGGCGAAGGCGAGCAAGTCGGGCACGCTCAGCATTTCCGCCTCGGGGAGAAGCGACCGGGTGCGGCCTGCCCTCGAGGGGGCGCAGGCGGCGGCCGAGGCCGAGCTCGACCGCTGGCTCGACAAACACCGGTTCGCGCGGCTGCGGGGCGACGCCATCACCCACGACCACGCGCGCATCGCGGCGGAGTACGCCGACGACGTGTCGGCCCTGGCGGCGGAGCTGGGCCGCGACGGCCCCGACGCACGGGTGTTCGTGTCGCGCGCCCTGGCCTTCGTGCAAGGCATCCCCTACGAGAAGCGGAAGTCGGGCGCCGACGTGGGCTTCCGTCGCCCGCTCTCGGTGTTGGCGCGCAACAAGGGCGACTGCGACAGCAAGACGACGCTGTTCTTGGCGCTGGTCCGGGCCGCGCACCCCGAACTGGCCTCCACGGTGGTGTATGTCCCCAACCATGCCCTGGCCGGCGTCGGCACCACCGCCGAGGCGGGAGAGCGCACATTTGCCCGCGACGGCGTCACCTACGTCGCCATGGAGCCGGTGGGGCCGGCCAAGTCGCCGCTCGGCGAGGTGAGCGGCAAGGCGGGCTGGCACCTGTTCTGGGGTTCGGCCCAGCACCGCGCCGTGCCCCCGGCCCAGTAGGCTCAAGGCGGCACGGCGGCAGCCGATGAGCGGGAGGGAGTCTCCCGCATGGACCCGTCAGCCCTCATTGCCATCGTCGTCGGCCTCGGGTTCATCCTGGCCGGGAACGCCATGGAAGGCGGGCACTTCTCGTCGCTCGTGCAGCCCACGGCGTTCATGATCGTGATGGGCGGCACGGCGGGCGCCACCTGGCTCGCCTCGCCCAACGCCGAGATCAAGTTGGCCTTCAAGCTGTGCAAGCGTGTCTTGTTCCCCGGGTTCAGCGACCGACAGAAGCTCCTGGACGACATGGTGCGCGTGAGCACCGTCGCCCGTCGCGAAGGGATGTTGGCGGTCGAGAACCTCCTGGGCGAGATCCCGGACCCGTTCCTCGTGCGCGGCCTCCGCATGCTGGTGGACGGGGCGTCGGCGGACGACGTCAAGCGCGTCTTGGAGCCCGAACTGGAGCTCGAGGAGCACCACGGCACGCAGGCCGGGAAGGTGTTCGAGACCGCGGGCGGTTTCTGTCCCACCATCGGCATCCTCGGCGCCGTGCTCGGCCTCATCCACGTGATGAGCAACCTCGCCGACCCCTCCGCGCTCGGCGCGGGCATCGCGGTGGCCTTCGTGGCCACCATCTACGGCGTCGGCTTCGCGAACATGCTCTTCATCCCGCTCGGTAGCCGCATCAAGAAGATCGTGGCGACCGACGCGGAGACCCGCCAGATGGTATTGCTCGGCCTGGTGGGCATCGCGGCGGGGGTCAACGCCCGGCAAGTCGAGGAGATGCTCAGCGCGTTCACGCACGGTCAAGCCAAGAAGGCTGCCTGATGGCGCGTAAGAAGCACGAAGAGCACGAGAACCACGAGCGCTGGCTGGTGAGCTACGCCGACTTCATCACGCTCTTGTTCGCGTTCTTCACCGTGCTGTACGCCACCGCCCAGAGCGACCAGGCGAAACTCGAGGCGGTCGTCGACGGGCTCACCGCCGCCTTTCACGGGGGCATGCCCATCGCGGTGCTCGACAGCCAGACCAACGAGCGCGACGCCGGGCCCTCGCTCGACGACTTCAACCTCAACCTCAGCGCTCAGGCCGACCCGGTGCTGCGCACGCTGAGGATGCACCTGGACGGCTCGCTCTCCGACAACGTCGTGCAGATCGGCCTGCACAACCAGACGCTGACGGTGATCCTGCCCGAGCGCCTGCTCTTCGCGCCCGGTTCGGCGGAACTGCACCCGGCGTCGTTCGACACGCTGTCGCGCATCGCGGAGATCCTGAAGGACGAGGAGATCACCATCGAGGTAGGCGGACACGCCGACGGGGTGCCGATCTCGGGCGGTCCGTTCGTGGACAACTGGGGCCTGGCGGGCGCTCGCGCCGCGAGCACGGTGCGATTTCTGCAATCGCGGGGCGTCCCCACCGGCCACCTCGTCGCGAGCGCATCGTTGCTGGGTGGGAGTAGCCCGGAGGCGCGGGCGGTGACGTTCCGGATCGTGGCTTCCGGGCGAGTTCCCACGGGAGCAGTGCTCGACGAACTGTACGGCGACCCCCAACTCCGCGGGCCCGACCCGTAGACGATCGCCGGCGCCGGGGGTAGTCACGGTCCCCCGCTGGAGCCGGTTTGATCGACGAACTCGTAGACGTGCCGCTCGGGGACCTCTTGCGGCGCTGCGCCGGCAACTGGCCCGACCGCCCCGCGCTGCTCGGCGACGAACGCACGTGGACCTGGGCTCAACTCGACGCGGAGGTGGACCGCGTGGCGAGCCTCTTCGAGCGGGCGGGTATCGGCGAGGGCGACGCCGTGGGCTTCCTGCTCGTCAAGCGCCCCGAGGTCGCCGTGGGCTTCCTGGCCTGCGCACGGGTGGGCGCGGTCTTCGTGCCGGTGAACTTCAAGTTGCACCCCGACCAGGTGGCGGACCAGTTCCGGACGGCCGCGGTACGCGCGGTGGTCACCGAGGCGCAGTTCGACCCCTTGTTGCGGCACCTCCTGCCGCTGTTGCCGGATCCTCGCCGCATCATCCACGTGGGCGCTGGTCGCTACGGCGAGGGCCACTGGGAGGAGGAGCTCCCGGCGTGGAAAGGGTCGTTCTCTGCCCGACCCGGCACGGTGGTGTACTACAACTACACGTCGGGCTCCACCGGCCGGCCGAAGGGCGCGGTCACCACGCACCGGCAGATCAACGTCAACGCGGTGGCCACGGCGAACGGCCTCGG
>CAYHRZ010000195.1:0-9108 GCA_964359125.1 uncultured Klebsiella sp.
CGCCGAGGTCGTACACCGCGATGCGCTGGTTGAGGTTCTTGCCGAGGCCGTAGGCGAGGGCCGCGGCCGTGGGCTCGTTGAGGACCCGCAGCACCTTGAGGCCCGCCAGCTTGCCCGCGGCGCGCACCGCCTGCCGCTGCCGGTCGTTGAAGTAGGCGGGAACGGTGATCACCGCCTGGTCCACCTCGGCCCCCAGGGCCTCCTCGGAAACCTCGCGAATTTTGCGTAGGATCGCCGCGCTGATTTGCTCGAGCGTGAAGATCTGGTCGCGCACCTTGACCAGGACTTCCGACGACTCGCCCTCCACGAGCTCGTAGGTGAAGACCTGCTTCACCTTCTCGATGGTCTTGCTGTGGTAGTTGCGGCCGATCAGCCGCTTTGCCGCCGCCACCGTGTTGGTGGGGTTGAGCTGGGCCTGCTTCTTGGCGTCGTGACCGACGAGGCGATCACCCTTCTCGTCGATGGCAAACACCGAGGGAATGGTGTTCTGGCCACCCTTGTAGGTGATGACCCGCGGCTTGCCACCTTCGACAATGGCGGCGCACGAATTCGTCGTGCCGAGGTCGATCCCAATGGCCTTGCCCATGCGCGCTACTCTTCCAGCTTAGATCGCAGCGCACTTACCACGCTGGCGTCGATCCGGTCAAACCACGATCCATGTCGATCAGCACCTTGCCGTCGGTACGATCCGTGCTCTTCACCAGGGCGTCAAGACTCTGTGCGAACGCGTAGCGGCTGGTCACCATCGCCGCGACGTCGAGGCGCCCGCGCTCCATCAGGCGTAGGATGCGCGGAAAGCAGCCCTGGCCGGAGTGACCTCGGGCTCCCACGATGCCCGCCGCCATCGTGACGAGTACGTCGAGCATCACCGGGGCACGCTGCCCGGTGCGGCCGAGGTACACCATGCGACCCCCCGCGGCAAAAGAGCGCTCGATGGCAGGCATGGTGAGGTGTGCGGCCCCCGCGGCCTCGACGATCATGTCGGCGCCCTGGCCCCGGCTCAGCGCGCGAATCGCATCCACCGGGTCCGCCTCGCGGGGGTCGTAGGCCTCGTCGGCGCCGAGCGTGCGGGCGAGGGCCACCCGCTCGGGAACCACGTCGAAGGCCACGATGCCGGCCGCGCCCGCCGCCCGGGCCAGGGCGATGGCACCGAGTCCGATGGGGCCGCAGCCGAAGACCGCCACCCAGCTTCCCGGCGCCAGGCCGCCGGCCGAGACGAACATGCCGTTGTACGCGCAGCCGACGGGCTCCACCAGGGCGGCGAGGTCCAGGGCGGCGCTCGTGCTGCCCAGGCGCTCGGCCAGCGGGTCCAGCGACCACAAGAACCGCTCCTTCGCCACGATGCGCTCGGCGTAGGCGCCGGGGGACGAGAATCCCACCATCTCCAGCGCCGGGCACTGGTTCGGTCGGCCGACGCGGCAGTTCTCGCACACGCCACAGGACAGCATGCCCTCGGCGCAGACCAGTTGGCCCACGCGGAGGTGCTGCACGTCGGCGCCCACTTCGAGCACCTCGGCGGTGTACTCGTGGCCCACGACGCAAGGCAGGCGCGTGGGGCCGGAGAACAGGATGTAGCCGTCGGCGTCGGTCTCGTAGCAGTGGGTGTCGCTGCCGCACACCCCGCAGCGCCGTACGCCCAGCAGCACCTCGTCGTGACCGGGTCGCGGTTCGGGGACGTCTTCCCAGGTGAAGGTGGGGTGACGCCACACCGACGATGCCATGCGCGCCTTGCCCGACTGGACCTCGGCGACGTCGGGGTGGTAGCCCGGCCGGGGATCCCACTGGGCTCGCATCATCACCGCGCGCACGCCACCTCCTCGCCCTCGGGGGCTATCACAGATCGACCACCAGCAGGATCCGACCATCGCTTGCGACGGTCGTCCCACGCACGTTTTTGAGCCACTGCAGCGGGAACGGCGGTGCCGACACGATGAAGTCGCCTAGTTCCCGCACCTCGTCGAAGGCCAGCTCGCGGCCGTCGACCATGTGCAGCGTGGTGCCCTCCCGGCGGCTCACCACGGCGCTGCGCAGGCCGAGCACCTCGTCACCCCGCCGGACCACCCACACCGAGACCAGGTCGGCCAGCACCGGTGCCTCGATGCGCACCCTCGTGCCCACGCCGGGGGTCGACGACAGCACCAGGCTCCCTCCGACGCTGGCGACCAGTTCCCGCACCACGCCGAGACCCACGCCCCGCCCGGCATCGTGGGACAGCTTCGCCGTCGACACCCCCTCCCGGAAGGCCTCGCGCAGGGGATCCTCGCCCCCCCGGGCGAGGCTGGCCACGTCGAAGCCCCGGCCGTCGTCTTCCACCCGCAACACCAGGTGTCGGCCCACCCGCTCGGCGGCCAGGAGCACGCTCGCGACGCGACTTTTTCCCGCGCCGCGCCGGGCTTGCGCGTCCTCGACGCCGTGGACGACCGCGTTGTTCACCAGGGCCACCAGCGCGGCGTACAGTCGCGACAGGACGTCGGCGTCGACTTCCACCTCCTCGCCGAGCGTGCGCAACGTGGCCGCCTTGCCTTGCCGCGCGGCGACGTCGCGGACGTGCCGCCGCAGCGCGGGCACCACGCTGCCGAAGGCGACGCCGCGCAGCACGACGACTTGCTCGTAGAGCCGCCGGATGGCGTCCTCGGCGCGATTCACCTCCGCCACCTCGATGCCCGGCAGCGAGCGGAGCCGTCCCAGCGCGCTGAGCGCCTCGGCGATGCATCCCTGTGCCCCCTCCAGTCGCGACGCTTTCAGCTCCATCGGCGCGGCCACGACCTCGTCGGGGGGGCGCAGCAGCGTGAACGCGAAGGTGCCGCCCGCGCGGATGAACTCCCGCACCCGGTCCTCGAAGCCCCCTTCCAGGAGCGGCTCTCTACCGGCGAGGAATGCCGACAGCTGCGCCCGGAGGCGATCGGTGCCCTCGCTGAGCAGCAGCACGAACTCGTCGTTGACGGGCACCCCCGACGCCACGGCGCGGCTGCAGGCCTCCTCCAGCGCGTGGGCCACCAGCACCATCGCCGGCACGTTCATCGTGGCGCTCATGCCCTTGACGGTGTGGAAAGCTCGGAAGACCGACTGGATCTCCCGCCGTGCCGACTCCGGGCTGGCCAGGTGCGCCTCGGCAAGGTCGAGGTGCCGCGTCGCCTCGCTCGCGAACAGGTCGCGGTAGCGGGAGAGGTCGACCGCCACTACCCACCCAGTTCCAGGGTGATGCGCTCCACCACGCGGTCCACGCAGACCAGCCGCGTGCCCTCGGGGTCGCTGAGCCGGTCGAACACGCCGTCGAAGTCGCCGCCGGGCAGCGTGACCTCGCGCGGGCTCGACGCCGCGGCCAGCCCGAGCTCTCCCCCCGCCGCGGCGACCAGCACCACGTCCACCACGGGCCCGCCGGTGTCGTCCACCCCCGCCAGCAGGCCGCAGTCCACCACCGACACGGCGCGTCCCTGCCGGTTCACCACGCCCCGTAGCCACGGCGGTGCCCCCGGAACCGGCACCAGCGGCGGGCAGGGCACACAGGCCAACACCGACCGGCGGTCGATGGCGAAGCTGGCGAAGCCGTCGCGCCAGGCCAGGGCCGGTCTCACCGGGGTGCCGGGGGTCGTTCGGGCGCGAGCAACGTCACCTCGAGGATGGCGCGCTCGTTGGCCTTCGAGACGGTGATCGTCCACCCCTCGTGCAGGACGCGCTCCCCCACGGCCGGCACGTGTCCCAGCCGGGCCAGGACGAAGCCCGCCACCGTCTCGTAGTCGCCCTCCGGCATCTCGAAGCCCGTGGTGGTGTGCAGTGACTCCCCCTCCACGCGAGCCGAGGCCGTCCACTCGGACTCGCCGCTCTTGCGGACCAGCGGTCGCCGGCGGTCGAACTCGTCCTCGATGTCGCCGACGATCTCCTCGAGGATGTCTTCGATGCTGATGAGACCCACCGCGCCGCCGTACTCGTCGACCACCACCGCGATGCGCTGCCGCTTGCGGCGCAGCTCCAAGAAGAGCTGGTCGACCCGCTTCGTCTCGGGCACGTACACCACGTCGTGCATCACGCGCTGCACGGGCAGGGCGCCGTCGGGGGCAAACATCAGGTCGCTGTGGTTGACCACGCCCACGATGCGGTCCACCCGCTTCCGGTACACCGGGAGGCGCGAGAAGCCGTGCTCCACGGCGGCCTGGGCTGCCTCGTCGACGGTGGCGTTCTCCGACACGGCCACCATCTCGATGAGGGGGACCATCGCGTCCTGGACCAGCGTCTCCGAGAAGTTGAACACCCTCAGGATCATCTCCCGTTCTTCGGCGTGGATGTCGCCCGTCGGGGACGAGTCGAGCAACAGCTGGATGTCCTCGCGTCGCACGCCCTCGCCCGCGTTGTCCTTCACGCCGAGCGCCAGCGTGACCAGCCGCGTGAACCGCTCGATCACCCACAGGGCCGGTCGCAGCCCCCAGGCCAGCGCCCCGATCACCGGTGCGACGAGGGGCGCCGCCACCGTGGCACGCTGGTGAAAGGCCGACTTCGGGATCATCTCGCAGAACAGCACCGTGACCGGCGGGTAGATCGCGGCGACCCAGAGCGAGGGCGAGCCCACCCACTGTCCGAGCGTGGTGGTGAGCACGGTGGTGCCGGCCACGCTCGCGACGGCGGTGCCGACGAGGCAGGTGCTCACTAGGCGCGTGGGGCGCTCGAGCAGGGCCAGCACGCGCCGGGCACCGGCGTCGCCCTCGTCGGCGCGGGAACGCAGCAGCAGGCGATCCGCCGCGACCAGCGCGATCTCGCTGCCGGAGAAGAAGGCCTGGGCCACCAAGCACGTCAGCATCACGACGGCGGTGGTCGTGAGGGTCACGGCGCACCCGCGGGTGCGGGGTCGGCGGGCGGGCCGCTGACCGTGAGTTCGGTGATGCGGCGCCCGTCCATGCCGGCCACGAGGAACCGCATCCCGTTCCACTCCACCTCGTCGCCCTTCTCGGGGGCCCGGCCGAGCAGGTGGAACACGAAGCCCCCCACCGTGGTGTACTCCCCTTCCGGTAGCTCGCAGGCCAGCCGCTCGCCGAAGTCGTCGACGTCCATCCCGGCTTTCACCGCCCACACGCCCGGCCCGAGCTCCGAGACCTCCTTCTCGTGCTCGTCGGTCTCGTCCAGCACCTCACCCACCAACTCGGTGAGCAGGTCGTCGAGCGTGGCCAGCCCGACGCAACTGCCGTGCTCGTCGACGACCACCGCCATGTGCATGTTCTTGGCGCGGAACTCACGAAGTAGATCCTGTGCTCTCTTGGACGGCGGGACGAACATCGCCGGGTGGAGCAACTTCTGCAACTGCCGGGCGTTGAGCACCCCGCCGCCCGCACGGGCACGGAGGAGGTCCTTCACCAGGAGGATCCCGATGACGTTCTCAGGTTGTCCCTGGTAGATCGGGACGCGCGAGTACCGCGCTTCGCGGATCTTGGCGACCAACTCCGGCCATGGGGTGGTAGCCGCCAGCGCGAAGATGTCGGGGCGAGGGGTCATCACCCGCGACACGGGCAGGTCCCCGAACTCGAAGACGCGGTGGATGATCTCCTGCTCCATCGGCTGGATCACCCCCGTCGCCAGGCCCTGGTCGATGAGCGCGCGGAGTTGGGCTTCCTCCAGGGCCTCGCTGGGCGGCTGGGGCGCGAAGCCGAGCAGGCGGAGGCAGAAGTCGGCCACGGCGGTGAGCGCGAAGCGGAACGGGCTGACCAGCTCGTTCCAGAACGAGAGGGGCCTCGCCGTGGCCCGAGCTACCGTCCGCGCGAAGCGAATGCCGAGCGTCTTGGGGACGATGTCGCCCAGGAGCACCAGGAGCGGAGCGACGATCAAGACGCTGAGCAGGGGCGCGTCGACCAGTTGGGCCACCGCCGCCGCCAGCGCGATGTTGACCAGTTCGTTGCCCATCAGGATCGCGGCCAGTAGTCGCCGGGGGACGGCGAGCAGGTGGCGCACGGTCTCGCCCACCGACGGGTCTTCTTTCAGGGCCTCCCGGTCCACGCGTTGCAGCGAGAACAGCGCCGCTTCGCCGGAAGCGAAAAAGGCGCTGAGGCCGAGTAGCGCGAGCAGCGCGACCACGGTGCCCGGTCCCACCTCGGGGAGTTGGAGCGTGCCCAGGTCGAGATCGCCCAGCTTCATGGTGCCTGCGCCCGGTCGAAGTGGTCAAACACGGGCGCGGGCCAGGCTGGGTGACCGGCGAGGAGGATGGCAGGGGTGGCGGTGATGGTTCCGATGGCGGTGACGGCGACCGGGGCCGTCGCTGCGAGGGACTCTATCGCAGCGCGGTGGGAGGGGGGGGCGGTGAAGCAAAGCTGGTAGTCGTCACCGAAGGCGACGGCCCAGTGCAGCGGGGCCAGCGTGGGCAGGCGCGCTGGATCCACGAGAACGCCCACGCCGGAGGCCCGGCAGAGGCGCGCGAGGTCGCGGGCCAGGCCGTCGGAGAGGTCCACCATGGCCGACACGAGCGCGGCCTCGCCGAGTCGAGCGCCGAACGGTGCCGGGACCGGCGGGCGGCGCAGTGCCGCGCGGGCCTCGTCGCCGGCGGCGGGGTCGAGGAAGCCGGTCGCCGCCAGGCCGATGCGTCCCGTGACCCAGACGTCGTCCCCGGGTAGGGCGCCCGCGCGCAACACCGGGGACCGGGCGCGCCCCGCCAGCGTGAGCGTGGCCACCCTCGGCCCCGGCGAGCGGGTGGTGTCGCCGCCGAGCAGCGCGAAGGGCCAGCGCGCCCTGGCCTCGGCCACGCCCTCGAAGAAGCGATCCACCCAGTCGCGGGACAGCGGGCGGGGCAACGACAGGGCGAGCACCGCCCACTCCGGACGGGCGCCGGTGGCGTCGAGGTCGCTGACGTTGGTAGCGACGAGCTTGTAGCCAACGTCGGCGGGCGACAGGTGATCGTCCCAGTGCACGCCCTCCACCATCGTGTCGACCGTCACCACCGTGCCGTCGGCGCTCACGGCGGCGTCGTCGCCGATGCCGACCAGCCCCAGGGGCTGCCCTCCCGCGACCGCCCGCGCCCGCGCGATCACGTGGGCCTCGTCGGGGTCCTCTGCGGTCGAGTCTCGCCGCCGCCCCGGGGCTCGGCGCCTACTCGCCATCGGCGGGAGGCACGGCCTCGTAGAGCGGCCGGATGGCGTCACCTCTCACCGTGAGCAGTGTCCAGTCGCGACGACTGGTGCGTTCCGGGGTGAACCCGTGGAGGCCGGTGGCGCTGTCGGCGACGTCGATGGTCAACAGGTTGGTGGCGATGTCGGCACCCTCGGCCGAGAGGGCGGCCGCGGCCACCCGCATGGCGTCCCAGCCCACCGCCTCGACCACCGACGGGTCGCCCTTTCCGCGGTCGCGCCAGCGGCGGAGGAAGTCGCGACTCCCTGGGTTCTCCGAACCCACCCAGTAGGCGTCGACGAAGATGCTGTCCTGGACGTAGTTCCCGCCGCGTCGGGGCCACTCGGGGTTGTTCCAGGCGTTGAGGCCGACCAGGCCGAGGGGCACGTCGTCGGCGTGGGGCCGGAAACTCCCGATGGGGAACTCCTCGAAGGCCAGGGCGGAAGCGAGCAGCGCCGACCGCTGGTAACTGTCGGGCACGAAGATCGCGTCGTAGTCGACGATGGGGCGGAGGCTGGCCTTGTCGGGGTTGCCCCCTGCCCGGGCCACCGCCGCCTTCGTGGTGGCGAACTCGCTGGCCCGCGCCTTGTAGTCCTTCTTGCCCAGCAGCTTCCCCACCGATCGGAAGTCGGTCGACGCGGGATCGTAGCCGTGCACCGTGGAAAGTGTGCCCCCGCGCGACTCGACCGCGGACTTGAACGTGCGGGCGGCGCCCTCGCCGAACGGCGTGGTGGGGTGCAGGATCGCGAACCGCCCCCAGCCCCGGCCCCCCATGAGCGCGTCGAGCAGGGCCGACACCTGCTCGCCCACGGAGGGGTAGGGGCGGAAGACCTGGTCGCCCGCCGAGAGCACTTCCTCGGCGCTGGTGAAGGCCAGCAGCGGGGTGTGCAGTGCCTGCGCCACCGGCGCGCAGCTCAGCGCCTCGTCGCGGGTGAGGGGTCCCAGCACGATCGCGGCGCCCTGGTCGATCACCAGCGACTCGAGGGCGGCCTGGCAGTTCGCTGGGTCGCCCTTGGTATCGAAAACCACGACGTTGTAGCCGCCGACGGCGTCGGCGCTGAGCTTGATGGCGTCGCGGAGTTGGCCCCCCGGGAGGGCGTACTCCCCGGTGAGCGGCAGCGCGACGCCCACGATGTCGCGGCGGGTCGCCCGCTTCGTCTCGGCGCGGCGGCTCGCGTACTCGGCCTCGGGCAGGAAGGGGGAGTCGGCGTGGGCGGCGGTGAACGCGTGCGACTGCCTGAGCACCTCGTCGAAGCGCGACGCGGCCAGGCTCGCCCGGATCTGCTCGATGGCCACGATGTCGGCCGGGCGGTCGTCGGTGGCAACCACGGGCGCGGCGCCCTTGCCCAGTTGGGCCCGCAACTCCCCGACCTCGCGGCCCACCCGGTCGCCCGCGAAGGTGCCGCGGGCGCTGGCCTCGGCGCGACGTAGCGCCTCGCGGGCCTTGGTGGCGCTGCCCGAGGCGGCTTCGGCGCGGGCCACCAGCAGCCAGCGGTCCGCGTTCAGCGACCCCGGCACACCGGTCTCGGCGATCAGCGCCAGTGTGGCCAGGGTGTTGCCGCCGGCGTTGCCGCGGGCATCGATCACCGCCAGCCCCACCTTGGCCGGCTCGCGGGCCGGGTGGCTGCCGTAGTCGGCGGCGACTTTCTCGAACACCGGCCGCGCCAGGTCCTCGCGGCCGCCGAGCCGCAGGAACTCGGCGTCGTACAACAAGAGCCAACCTTGGTCGTCGGCGCTGGCGGCGGGAAGGGCCTCCTCGACCAGCGCGGCCGCTGCGGCGGGGGTGCCGGCCTGCGTCGCCTTCTTCACGACGGCCGGTGGCGGCGCCGCCAGCGCCAGTGCCAGGAGGATGATCATCACGGTTGCCTACCCCGCAGCGCGTCGGCGAACGCCCGCTTCTGCGGGTGCGCGTCGGTGCTCAGGCGCGCGGCAAAGGCCGAAAGCGCCTGCCGCGCGTCGTCCTACCCGGCCCCCCGGGCCCCGACCCCCACCAATGCGGGGACGTCCCCCCCCCCCATTCCCCCCCCC
>CAYHRZ010000196.1:0-9080 GCA_964359125.1 uncultured Klebsiella sp.
GACCACCGCGACTTCGCCTCGCCAGCCGCTGGCCCGCAACGCCGCGACCGCGACCGCCACGTCGTTGACCGCGCAGTAGGCGAAGCCGGATCCTCGTCGCGCGTGGTGGAAGCCGCCGGCGAGGTTGACCACCGGCTCCCCGGTGTCGACCGCCCGCTGGGCCGCGAGCACCGTCCCGCCCGTCACCCGGCGCAACGACGCCAGCACCGTCTCCGGCACCTCGCCGGGCTCCACCGCGAACACCGAGGCAAGGGTTTCTGGGCGGGTGAGCCCCTCCAACCAGGCCGCGTCGTGCACGCGGGCGATGTCGTCCCAGCCGCAGGTGGGGGGCGCGATCACGTCGCCGACCTCCAGCACGCCCAGCTCCACCAGCGCGTCCAGCGCCAGCTCCGCCCGCCGCTGGTCGAACCCGGTGCGCGCGGAGAACGACGGCAGCGGCAGCCGGTACTCGGGGTGGAAGAGCACCGCCGGGGGCCCGCGCAGTCGACGCAGCAGCTTGCGGGTCCACCGGGGCACGCGAGGGACTATCGCCGGGCCTCAGGGCTCGTAGGGGTAGAGCGAGATCGGCCCGTCGATGCAGTCGGTGCCGTCGCCGGTCGGGGCACAGGTCCCGTCCTCGAGGGGACCCTGCTCGTAGGCGTAGAGGTGGTAGCGCCGCGGCCCGCCGTGGCCATCCTCCTTGAAAACCACCTCGTAGTGGCGGCTGCCGGTCCAAGCGTGCGCCCAGTCCTGGAAGTTGTGGTGGCTCGAGTACCAGCAGAGGTCGGTCTCGTCGGTCACCTCGGCCACCTCGCCGAGCGGGCCAATCCGCAGGCCGAGCAGCGACCACCGGGTGTTCTCCAGGGTGCCCGAGCCCTCGCCCTGCCGCTCCACCCGGGCGCAGATCGTCCCGTCGGCGGAGAGCAGTTGCAGCACGTCGCCATTGGCATCGAAGGGCGTGGCGTCGAAGCCGCAGTCGGCGCCGGTGCCGCTGCCGATGCCCCCGCTGCCCAGCCCGTCGCACACCACGTCGGCGTCGGGGGGCACCCAGTCCTCGGGGGTCTGGCACTCGTCGTTGTCGGGGCAGGCGTAGGCCACGCACTCCTCCAACTGGGGGAAGCCGACGGGGCGGTAGGGCAGGTCCATGGATTCGAGGCAGGCATCCACCCCGCCCATCCCCTCCTGGCGCAGGCACTCCACCATGCAGGCGCACTCGGGGGTTTCTTCGCAGTAGGGGAGTAAGTCCGCGCACTTCTCGTCGATACACTCCGAGCAGTCGCCCAGCGGCTCACCGTCGTCCGGCGCGCACTCGAAGGCCCCGGGACCAGTGTCGCCGCTGTCCTCCAGCGGTTCGCCGTCCGGACATCCGAGGGTGGATGCAACGATAAAGTAGCCTACGAGGCGGGATGATCGCATGGATCCAGCGTAGCACTCCCGGCGACGCCCGGCCCGGCCGCCCGTGGGTTAGCGCGCTTGGATGCCCAACCCACCCGCCGTCGTGGAAGAAGAACTGGTGTTGCTCGCCGACGTGCGCGACCGCCTGGGCCGCGCTGCCGGGCGCACCTACGCCTCGGAAGACGAGATCGTCGCCGAGTTGTTGCACATCCAGGAGGAGATCCGGCACGGCAAGAGCGACGACAAGAGCGCATACGAGACGCAGTACGAACATCTCGTCCGTCTGCTCGAGCAGATTCGCCGCGGCCGGCCCCTGGAGCGGCCGGATCCCGACAGCCCCTACTTCGCGCACATGCGCGTGCACTCCGACGCTCGCACCTTCGACGTGCTGCTCGGCAAGGCCACCTGTCTCGACGACGGCATGCGCATCGTGGACTGGCGTCACGCCCCCATCAGCCGCATCTACTACCGCTACCAGGAGGGCGAGGAGTACGAGGAAGACATCGGCCCTCGCACCATCGAGGGGCGGGTACTGGCGCGCCGTACCGTGGGGATCCGCGGCGGGGAACTGGAACGGGTCAACTGCCCGCAGGGGAGCTACCTGCGGGAGGGCGAGGACTGGCGGGAGGTGATTACGCGGGCCCCAAAGCTAGCCCCCCGCCCCGAGTCCAAGCAGGGCCAACAAACCGGGAAGTTCAGCACCGGCCAGGCGCTCCGCGCCGACAAGCACCTGCCCGATATCGCCGCGCTGATCGACCCCGAGCAGTTCCAACTCATCAGCCGCGCGGACAGTGGCCCGGTGATCATCCGGGGTGGCGCCGGCAGCGGGAAGACCACGGTGGCCCTGCACCGCATCGCCTGGCTGGCGTACCAGAACAACAACCGCTTCGCCCCGCACAAGATGATGGTGGTGGTCTGGGGCAAGGCCCTGCGCGACTACGTCGGCAAGGTGCTTCCCTCGCTCGGGGTGAAGGGCGTGGGCGTCGTCACCTGGAACGACTGGTCACGGCAACTCGTGAAGCGCCACTTCCCACAGCTCCCCAACCACGACAACGCCAACACCCCGAGCGCGGTGTCGCGCATCAAGCTGCACCCGGACCTGCCCCGTGAGCTGGAACGGCTGGTGGAGCGGCGCCCGGCCCCCAACAACGGCGCGGGGGCCTACGAGGACTGGAAGCACCTGGTCTCCGACAGCGCCATCCTCGGGCGACTGCCCGGGGTGAACCCCGACGACGTGCAGGTGGCCATGGAGTGGGCCCGGGCGCAGCAGCGCCAGTTCGCGGCGCGGTCCGAGGGCGACCGGCAGGCCGCCCCCTGGCTCGACGAGGAAGACGACGCGATCCTCCTGCGCGCCTGGCAGCTCAGGGTGGGCCCGCTCAAGGCCAAGGAGGGCGGGCACGTCAAGTACAGCCACGTGGCGGTCGACGAGGTCCAGGACTTCTCGCCGATGGAGATCGGCGTGCTCATTGGAGCGTGTGACAAGAACCGGTGCATCACCCTCGCGGGCGACACGCAGCAACACATCATGGAGACCGGCGGATCCGTGCGCTGGCAGGACCTGCTGGCGGGAATCGGCATCGATAGCACGGAGTTGTCGACGCTGCGCGTGTCGTACCGGTCGACGGCGCAGATCGCCACCTTCGCGCGGACGGTGCTCGGCGTCCAGGCGGAAGACGAGGCCGCCCCTGCCACCACCCGCGACGGCCCCCCGGTGGAGGTGCTCACCTTCGGGGGCCACGGCGAGTGTGTGGATGCCCTCGGACAGGCGCTCCGCGCGCTGGTCCGCGAGGAGCCCCTGGCCTCCGTGGCCCTCGTCACGCTCGACGAGGCCACGGCGCGGCTGTATTTCGAGGGCCTGGACCGGATGGAGGTGCCGAGCGTGCGGCTGGTCACCGACCAGTCCTTCGCCTTCTCCCCGGGCATCGACGTGGTCGACGTGGCGCAGGTGAAGGGCCTGGAGTTCGACTACGTGGTGGTGCTCGACGCCAGCCTGGGCCACTGGCCGGATCGCCCGCACGCTCGGCGCCTGCTGCACGTGGCGGCCACGCGCGCGGTACACCAGCTCTGGGTGGCCTGCGTGGGCGCGCCCACCGAGGCGGTGGCCGAGGCGTTGGGCCGAGGGGGCCCGTGACTGAGGCCACGCGACAGCGCCTGCTCGCGGGCGGCACGGACCGCTTCGTGGACCTCCTGGTCGACGACCTCCTCGACCGCCCGGTCCAGGAGCTGGTGGACCCGGACTGGCTGGGGCGGCAACTGGTGGTGGCGGCCCGCAGCGCGGCGGCGGATCCCCGGGTGGAGTCGACGATTCGCGACCGGGTTCGCGACGCCCGGCAGCGGGTGCCCGCTGGGAAACTCAGCTTGCCCGCCGAGGTCGTTTCCCCGCTGAGGGAGGTGCTCGGTCGTGCCTACGTGCCGGACCGCGCGCTGGTTGGGCGGCTCATCGACCACGACGCCGTTCGCAGCCTGCTGCAGCACCTGTTCCAGGACTTGCTGGTGGCCTTCGCCAAGAAGCTGCGCCCGCCGGTGCCCCTGCCCGGCGGGTCGCCCTTCGGCGGCCGCTCGCCGCTCGGCGCCCTCGGCAAGCTCGGCGGCGGCGTGCTCGGTGCCGTCGGCGGGGAGGTCGAGCGCCAGGTGGAGGTGAAAGCACGCGAGTTCATGGACGCGGCCGTGCACAAGCTCGGCGACAAGATGGCCGACCAGATCTGCAACCCGGCGCGCAGCAGCAGCCAGGGCACTTGGCGGGTCCACGTGCTCGACGTGCTGCTCGACACCGACGCGCGCACCTTTGCCGGGGAAGTGGAGAAGCTCGATCCCGACGCGCTCGTCGCCACCACGGCGGCCGCGCTCCGGGCCTACGTGGCGCGCGAGAACCTGCCCGAGGAGGTCGCGACACTGGTGCGGGCGGCCGTCGACGCCGCCGGTAGCCGCACCCCCCGTGAGCTGCTCGACGGCACCGAGGCGCACGCGCTCGACCTGGTGCGCGACCTCTTGCGACAGCGCGCCCGCGCCCTTGTTCACGCCCCCGGCTTCACGGCCTGGTGGGACGAGATGAACGCCGGATGATCTGGCTGTTCCTGGGCTGCACCGCCGAACCGCCGCCGGCCACCATCCCCGGCCCCTGCGAGGTGGTGGCGGCCGCCGGGGGCGCGGCCGACCCGCTCGCCTTCGCGCAGGCGGCGGTGGCGGACGGCCGGGCCAAGTCCGACGAGGGCGCGTACGTGCTCGCCGACGCGGGCGCCCGTTGCGCGCTGGCGCGCGACCCGGCCTCCGTGCCCGCCCGGCGGTTGTTGGCTCACGTGCGCGTCCAACAGCACCGCTTCGCCGAGGCAGCGGAGCTGGCCGAGCCGCTCGCCCGGGAGACCAACGACGCGGGCACCTGGATCGTGGTGGGCGACGCGCTTTTGGAGCAGGGCGAATTCGACGGCGCCGCGATGGCGTACCAGCGCGCGGCGGACCACCGGCCGGGCCTCCTGGTATTCGACCGCATCGCGCACTTGCGCTGGATGGAGGGCGACGTCGAGGGGGCGCGGGAAGCGGCCGTGTGGGCCGTCGAGAGCGGCAGTGCCGCCGACCCCGAGCCGCTGGCGTGGGCGCTCACGTCGCTCGGCTGGCTCAAGGTCCTCGCCCGGGAAGCCGCGCCTGAGCTGGACGGCGCGCTCGCGCTGGTCCCGGGCTACGCCCCGGCGCTCCTCGCCCGGGGACGCGCCCGACTCCACGAGGAGGGCCCCGCCTACGACCTCGAGGGCGGCCTCAGCGACCTCCGGGCGCTGCCCCGTAACGCCGAGGCCTTGCGCTACCTCGCCGACCACGAGCCGGTGACGATTCCCACCACGGCGGACCGCCGCACCTGGGCCGACTTCGTTGCGCCCTCCCGTCCGGCCGATGCCCTCGCCGCCATCGACGCCGAACTGCTCCTCCGCCGCGACCCGGTCACGCGCATGACCCGCGCCTGGGCCTTGTTCCACGTGGAACGGGTCGAGGAGGCCCGTGACGAGGCGCGAAACGCCCTCGCTACCGGTTGCCCCGAGCCCCGCCTGCTGCACCATGCCGCGGTGGTCCTCGGTGATCCCTCGCTCGCCACGCGCGCCCTGGTGACGGGCGCAGGCCTGACGGGTAGCGAGCGCGGGGCCCTCCGCGCCTTGCTCGCGCCGGGGGATTAGCAGCGCGGGTGTTCCCCTTCGTGGCTCCCGTCGCCGCCCACGAGGCCGGCCTCTCGGCTGTACGGATTGATACATCCCATGTATCACTGGTCTTCGCCAAGCCCGAGATTGGCCAGCTTGTACCGGTTGAGAACGTCGACGCCGGGCGGCTACTGGTACAGGAGGCCACCCTCGACCGCGTATCACTCGTGTCCGCGTCGGGGCCGTGTACCTTCGACGTCCCCACCGTCCGCGCCGTGGAGGCCGACGGCGTGGAGGTGCTCGCACCCTACCGTTGCCCGGGACGGACAGACACGCTCACCTTCAGCGCCACCTACTTCGATCACCTCGCCCCGGGGCACCGGCAGTACCTCGAGGTGGGGGGACAGCCGGTGGCGGTCCTGTCGGCCGCCGAGCCCAGCGCCACCTTCGCCGCGGCGCCCTCGGCAGGCAGCGTGGCCCAGCAGTTCGTGGGCCTGGGCGTGGAGCACATCTGGACCGGCTACGACCACCTCGCCTTCATCGCGGGGCTGTTGCTGGCGGCGAAGTCCCTGCGGCAGATGCTGCTTGTCGTCACCGGCTTCACGGTGGCGCACAGCGTGACCTTGTCGCTGGCTGCCGCCGGGGTCTTCACGCTCTCGTCGACGCTCGTCGAGCCGCTCATCGCCTTGTCCATCGTGTACGTGGGGGTCGAGAATTTCTTCTCCCCGTCCAGCCGCCGCCGCGTGGCGGTCACCTTCTTCCTGGGCCTCGTCCACGGCTTCGGCTTCGCGGGCCTGCTGCGCGAACTCGGCCTCCCCCGCGACAACCTCGCCGTGGCGCTGCTCGCGTTCAACGGTGGCGTGGAGCTGGGGCAGGCGGTGGTGGTGGCCATCGTGCTGCCGCTGTTGCTCTGGCTCTCGCGAAACCGTCACTGGGAGCCGAGGGTGAAGCCCCTGCTGTCAGCTACCGTTGCGCTGGCAGGGGCCTACTGGCTCGCGGAGCGACTGCTGCCGTAGGGGCCACCGTCCGGAGCGCCGTGAATGGCGCCACCACCTTGCCCCGGTTGTGGGGGCGTGGTGGCGCGATTCATCGGGCCCTGGAGCCGGCCTACAGGTCGTGCGACTGCACCGGGTGGTCGTCGCCCGCCCAGGGGTCGCCCAGGTAGGGGAAGCTGTCGAGGTAGCTCAGGCCGGTGCTGTCGACCCCGTCCTGGATGTAGTAGGCGGCGTCGAGGTAGATGAGGTACCCGGCCACGCCGGAGAGCGCCACGTCGACCACGTCGTCCTTCACGCCGCGCCCGTCGGGCCACTGGCCGAAACCCGTCCCCTCGAGGTTGATCCGGAGCGCCTCGTAGGCGGCGAAGGTCTTGCCGGCCTCGCCGGGGATGGCGCCGCCCAGCGACCAGCCGGAGGCCTGGTGCCCGAGCGCGGCGTTGCCGGTGAGGAAGGTGGCGATGAGGTCCTCGCGACCGGTGAGCCCGAGGGCGTAGGTGGCCTCCGCGTCGGTGATCAGCGTGGCGGGGCTGGCGGTGCCGAGCAACAGCTCCATGTAGTAGGCCAGGGTGGGATCCTGGACGTACGACAGGTACTGGATGTCGTCGCGGGGGTGGCTCGCGTTGAAGGTGTCTTTCATGGTGGTGGGGATCACCACCTCGTTCACCAGGGGGTTGCCGAGGCGCGCCACCTGGACCCACTCGCCGCGTGACGCCGAGTCGGTGCCGTTGGCGCGGCGCACCGTGACCGCGCGGCGGCTGGTGGTGGCCCACGCCGAGATCACGTGGTTCTCGTTCGCCGCCGTGGCATCCGCGCCGTCCTTGGTCACGCTCGTCTTGGGCACGCTGATCGCGATGCTGTGCACGTTGAAGCCCAGCAGCGTGTTGAGGTTCACCCCGCTGTCGATGCCCGCCACGTTGAGCAGGTCGAAGGTGCGCTCGAGATCCACGTAGAAACCTTCCTGGCGCGGCCCGGCGAACACCTCGTAGGCACCCGCCGACTCCACGTACGCCGAGGTGATGCTCCCGGGGGTGCTCCCCTCGGGGTTGTAGCCGCCGGCGCCGCCCTGGGTGCCCACGTTGGTCGGGGCCACCTCGCCGCCGCTGAGGATCGACGTGGAGAAGCCGTCGTCGACCCGCGTGACGCTGTAGGTTTGCTGCTGGTAGAGGCTGCTCCGCGTGCCCACGTCGCCGATGTTGTACAAGAAAGTGGGCAGGCCGAAGGCGTCGAGTTCGCTGTACGTCGTCGAGAACTGGAAGTTGAAGACGATGTCTTCCTCGCCGTCGCCCTCGTTGTCGATGTTGATCGCGTAGTTGACGTTGTCGTCGAAGCGGTAGAAGTTTGGGCCGGCCCCGGGCAACTCCGCGGGGATGACGTTCATGATGAACACCACCCGGGAGCTGTCGTTCGGGTCGTTGAACATGTAGAAGTCGGTGATGTCGGCGGTGGGGTCGAGCGAGATCGCGGGCGCCTCGCGGTGAGAAGATGCGAAGGCCGGGCTGAGCACGGTCGCGACGAGAAGGCTGGTCATGGTTTTATCCTCGTGGATCCGAAAGAGTTAGTAGGAGAGAAGGTAGAGGTCGGCGCCGGCACCCGAGGCGATCTCGGTGACGTACACGCGGTCGGTGGCGAGGCCGATTCCGCCCGGGAGCTCCATCAAGCCGAGCGTGTCGGTGACGGTCATCGCGCTGCCGTCGATGCTCATCTCGATGAGCCCGGGGTCGCCGATGGTGGTGTACCAGGCGGAGGCGCCGTCGGTGGCCACGCCGCCGGGGAAGGCGACCTGGAAGCCGCTGGCCAGCACGCTGGGGACGAAGCCAGGCAGTTCGTAGGCGAGCAGCGCCGCGCGACCGCTGGCGGCCAGCGAGTCGACCACGAACAGCCAGTTGCCATCCGGGCTCACGGCGATCGCGGTGGGATCCGCGAGGTCGCCGCCCGAGGCCACGACCGAGGCCGAACCTCCGGACAAGGCGAAGAGCGCCGGCGCGCCGCTGCTGTCCATGCCGCTGACGTACAACCCCGCGTCGCCGTGTTGCACCGCCACGTCGCCCGGGAGGTCGATCTGGTCGTCGGCGCCGAGTTCGGAGAGCGAGCCGCCACCGGAAGCGAGGCTGTACACCGCGCCGTTCATCAGGCCTGAGGTCGAGGGCACGCCGAGGTCGGACACGTACAACGTGCTGCCGTCGCCGCTGAGCGCGATGCCGGTGGGCATCACCAGGGGATCGCCGCTGTACACCTCGGTGGCCAGGCCACCCCCGGCGTCGATCCACCACACGCCCGCCTCGCCCGCGAGGTCGAAGCCCAGGACGTAGACCCCGTCCTCCGTGGCCACCACGTCGATGGCCTCGATCAGGTCGGGATCGTCGGTGAACGCGGCGAACACCGGCTCGACGTCGCCGGTGTCGGCGGTGTCGGTGCCGCCGGTCTCGCCGGTGTCGGTGTCGCCGGTCTCGCCGGTGTCGTCGGTGTCGGTGTCCGAGTCGCTATCCGCGTCGGTATCGGTGTCGGTGTCGGTGTCCGCGTCGGCGGCGTCGGTCGTGTCCTTGCTGGGCTCGGGGCATCCGAGCAGCAACAAGGGCGCGGCCAGCAAGCC
>CAYHRZ010000197.1:0-9060 GCA_964359125.1 uncultured Klebsiella sp.
CCGACCGCCGCAAGCTCGAACACTGGGTGCGCATGCAGGGCGCGTTGCTGGAGAACGTGCCCGAGGCGGTGATCCTCGCCGACCCCGAGGGACGGATCCTCCACTGGTCCGGGGGAGCCGAGCGCCTGCTCGGCTACTCGCCGCGCAGCGCCTTGGAACGCCCGCTCAGCAACATGCTCGCGGTGGAGTCCCCCCGGGCGGTGGTCCTGGGCTGGATGGACCGGGCGAAGAACGAGGGAAGTTTCCGCGAAACGCTGCCGCTGCGCCGCGAGCGCGGCGACAGCGTGGAGTGCGAAGCGCAGGTGGCTCGCGTGGTCAACGACCGGGGCCAGATGCAGGCGATCGCGCTGATCGCCGCGCCGCCTGCGGCCGTGCTGGCGGTGCCGGTGGCGGGGGAAGGCGAGAAGGCGGTGCGCGAGTTGGACCGCGCGGCCGGCTCGATCATCTCGGTGCCGGCCGTGGTCGCCGCCCCCGACGGCTCGGTGCGCGCGTGGAGCCGCGGCGCCGAGCGCCTCGGCGGCCTCTCGGGGGTCAAGGCCCGGGGCCAGAAGGTGCTCGACGAGGTGATGGTGGTGCAGGAACTCGGCTGGGACGGGCTGGTCACGCGGCTCGCCAAGCGCGGCAAGCACAGCCAGACGGTCGAAGTGCGGCGCCCGAACGGCACCAAGTCGCGGGCGGAGCTCGACGCGGTGGCGCTGCGGGCCCCCGACGGGTCCATCGACACCGTGCTGCTCCTCTTCGTGGACCGCGCCGAGGCCGACGCCATCGTCAGCGAGTCACGGCGCATCAAGGCGCGGGCGCTGGAGAGCGTGTTCGCCGAGGGCCTAGTTCGGCGCCTGCTCGACGCCTTCGCCTTCTTCGAGCCGAGCCACCGCGTCGTCCTGGCGGGTCTGGGCGACCTGCGCGCGGTGGCCCGCCTCGTCGCCACCGGGGCGAGCATCCGGGAATTCGACCAGGTCACCCGCCGCGCCCACTTCGGCGACAAGGAGCGCGAGATCGACCTCGCCATCGACCGCATCGGAGACGGCCTGTCGCGACTGCGCACCCTGGCCCACGACGTGCGGATGTTCGCGGAGGCCGACACCGGCGCCCCCGAGCCGGTGCGGCTGTCGCGGGAGTTGGAGGCCGCTCGCGACCTGCTGTTGCACACCTTCGACAACCGCCACGCGGTGGAGTTCGTGGTCGAGGACCTTCCCGCGGCGCGGGCGGTGCGGGGCCCCCTCTTGCGGGGCCTCACCCTCTTGCTCCTGGCGTCGATCGAGAGTTTCGGTCCCGAGGAAGAGGGGCGGGTGCAAGTCGATGGCAAGGTGCAGGGCGGCTGGATCTGGCTGGAGGTGCGCGACAACGGCCAGGGCTACGGCTCCGAGGTCCAGACCCGCATCGGCGACCTCGACTTCCTGGCGTCGCAAGCAGGCTACGCGCCGGTGTTCATCGGGATGGCGCGGGAGGCGATCCGCGAGGCCGGCGGCACGCTGGAACTGGGCAGCGCCATCGGCACCGGGGCCCGGGTGCGGGTGAGCTTCCCCGTCGCCGAGATGGCGGCGCCGCTGCGCCCGTTGGAGGCGCCGCGGCCGGCGGTTCCCTCGCGCGGCCACGTCTTGCTCGTCGAAGAAGACGCCCTCCTCCGCGGCGCGTTGGAGCGGCACCTGTCGGAGGTATTCGACGTCGTGTCGACCCCCACCATCGCCGACGCGCTCGACGCCATCGCCCAACGCAACTTCGAAGTCGCCGTCGTGAGCTTCCCTCGCCCGGAGAGCTTCGGGCTGCGGCTGGTTACGCGGTTGGCGGAAACCTCGCCGGACCTCGGCCGGAACATGGTCGTGGTCGTCCCCCCGGGGATCCGCCACGCCACCCGCGAGCGCCTGGTCCTGCAGGGCGCAATCGTCGTGTCGCGACCGGCCGACTTCACGTCCATCCGATCCATCTGCGAGCGCCTCGTCCCCGGCGAGATGATGGTGATCGAGGCTGAGGAGCTGGCCTAGGATCCTGCCCAGCGGGGTACAAGGCGCCCATGGCCGTGACCCCCGCCGACTTCAAGCAGACCCTGGCCCGCTTCCTCAGCGGCGTCACCGTGGTGAGCGTCCACGCCGACGGCACCACCCACGGCATGACGGCCAGTGCCTTCCTCAGCGTGTCACTCGATCCGCCGCTGGTGCTGGTCTCGGTGGCCGCCTCCACCCGGATGCACGCGCTCTTGCCCGCGGCCGGCCGCTTCGGCGTGTCGATCCTGGGCGCGGACCAAGAGGCGCTGTCGTCCCACTTCGCGGGCTACGGCGCGGCCTCGCCCCAGTGGCGCTGGGACGACGGGGTCCCCGTGCTCGAGGGCGGTATCGGCTGGATGCGCTGCACTCTGCACGCCGCGCACGAGGCCGGAGACCACACGCTCTACCTGGGGCGGGTGGAGGCGCTCAGCTACACCGAGGGCGAGCCGCTGGCCTACTACCGGGGGAAGTACCGGGGGCTGGTGCCGGTCTAGTCGCCCCGGAGGGCATCGAGCAGCGCCCCCGGGTCGGCCGGGCTCACCAGGACCGGGCCCGTCGCGCTCTCCAGCCGCACGGCCCGCGCCGGGTCGGTGACAAAAGCCCGCTGCCAACCGCCGTGCCAGAACCACCCGTACCAGCCGAAGCCGCCGTTGATGGCGAACTTCGGGCCGAACCAGCCGCCGTGCCAGTCGGGTGACGCGAGCCGCGCCGCGCGTACCGTCAGCCGGCGCCGCCGTCCCCCGGTGACGATGACGAGGTTTTTCCCCGACAGTTCCAGGTGGGTGGGCTTGTCGACCCACACCCAGCCCAGCGACAAACTCACCGTCGTCAAGAAACCCGAGGCGACCAGCGGCGACCGACCCGCGGCGAGGTCCAGCACCAGCGCCAGCACGGCGGCCACGCCAAGCGCGACGGCGAGCCCGCCGACAACCCTCGCATTGCGGGGCAGCGGCGCGACCTCGAAGCGGCGGGGCACCCACGCGGGCTAACGAGGCTCTGGACTGGGGCAAGGCTGCCCCACCCTGGGGCAAACATGCGCAGTACCGGCCGGCCCGTTGTCGGTGTAGGGTGCCGGCCATGCGCGCTCTCCCGCTCGTCGTCGTCCTCGTCGCCTGTTCCGACTACAACCTGAGTTCGGGTGGCGAGAAAGACGCACCGGGCCCGGGCGACAGCGGGTTCGTCCCCGACACCGGCGACGGCAACACCGGCACCTGCGGGAACCCCGACCTCGACGCCCGCGAGGTGGGCATCGGGGAAGACTGCGAGGTCGAGGCCATCGTGGGCACGTTCACGCCGGAGATCCTCTGGCAACAGACCTCCCCGGGCGACACCTACACCACCCCGGTGGTGGGCCAACTCACCGACGACAACGGCAACGGCTACCTCGACAACGGCGACACGCCCGACATCGTCGTCGCCAACGTGGCGGGGGTGATCTACGCGCTCAGCGGCGCGGACGGCGCGGTGCTCTGGCGGGGGGGCAATCTTGGCTCCGAGCCCATGACGGCCGCCATCGGGGACCTCGACGGCGACGGCTGGAACGAGGTCGTCGGGGCGGGCGCCAGCGGCACGGTGGCCCTCCAGGGCGCCTCGGGCGCACCCTACTGGTCGGCGGCCATCTACAGCGGGCAGCACACGCCGCAGTGTGGCGCGGTAGGCATCTACGACCTCGACGGCGACGGCAGCGCGGAGGTGGTGATCGGCCGGAACATCTACGACGGGCCCACGGGGACACTGCTCGGCAGCGGTGCCTACGGCGACGGGGCCGGGCACTCGTGGGCGGCGCCGATGGGGGTGGCCGCCGACATCGACCGCGACGGCAAGCTCGAAGTGGTGGTGGGCAACGCGCTCTACGACAAGCGGGGCAACGCCAAGTGGTACAACGGCCAAGCCGACGGCTTCGTGGCGGTGGGCAACTTCGACAGCGACGACAAGGGCGAGATCGTCGTGGCGGCGGTGGGGGGACTGCGCCTCCAGGACGACGACGGCACCGTGATCTGGTCGAAGTCGCGACTCACCGGCGACACCATCGGCCCACCCACGGTGGCCGACTTCGACGGCGACGGCGAGCCCGAGATCGGGGTGGCCGGTCACGACGTGTACGTGGTGGTGGAAACCAACGGCGGCGTGAAGTGGAGCCGCCAGACCAACGACTACAGCTCCGGCTTCACCGGCAGCGCGGTTTTCGACTTCGAGGGCGACGGCAAGGCGGAGGTGGTGTACGCCGACGAGAACGACGTGTTCGTCTACGACGGCGCCACGGGCGCGATCAAGATGACCGAGTCGCGACACAGTTCCGCCACCTGCTCCGAGTACCCCTCCATCGCCGACGTCAACAACGACGGGCACGCGGACATCGTGTACAGCTCGGGTGCCTACAGCGGGCGCGAGACGGGGGTGACGGTGATCAAGGACCAGGACGACTCCTGGATGCCCGCCCGGCGGGTTTGGAACCAGCACGGCTACGCGATCACCAACGTCGACGACGACGGCGGCATCCCCGCCTCCCCGAGCGTCAACTGGGACACCTACAACAACTTCCGCTCCGGCGACCTCTCCGCCGCCACCGGCGGCGCCCTCACCGACGCGGTGCCGGTCCTGCACGAGGTGTGCAACGAGGAGTGCGACGCGGACCTGCTCCGGGTCACCGTGTCGGTGGGCAACGAGGGCATCGTGGAGATGCCCGCCGGCGTGCCGATCTCGGTGTGGTCCAAGGGCAACTGGCTCGCGACCGAGTACACCACCGAGGCCATCGAGGCGGGTGAGACCAGCGGCGGGATCGTGTTCTCGCTGGATCCCGACGACGTGGGCTCGAAGCTCGTGGTCCGCGCCGACGACGACAATGGCGCGGGCGTGATCGGCGAGTGCGACGAGGACAACAACGAGATCGAAGTCGAGAAGGGGCTCTGCGACTAGTAGTCGTAGAAGCCCTTGCCCGACTTCTGGCCGAGCCGTCCCTCGGCCACCATCTGGCGCATGAGCGCAGGCGGCTGGAAGGCCGGGTTGCCCAGCTCCTTCGCCAGGTACTCGCCGATCGCCATGCGCACGTCGAGGCCCACCAGGTCGGTGAGCTTCAGCGGTCCCACCGGGTGCCGGTAGCCGAGCACCATCGCCTTGTCGATGTCGCTTGCGCTCGCGACGCCCTGCTCCACCATGCGGATGGCCTCCATGCCGAGACACACGCCCAGGCGCGAGGTGGCGAAGCCCGGGAAGTCCTGGACGACGATGCACTCCTTGCCCATCGCGGTCCCCCACGCGCGGACGGCGGCCAGCACCTCCGGGGCGGTGCCCGGGTGGACCACGACCTCCAGGAGGGCCATGATGTGCACCGGGTTGAAGAAGTGAGTCCCGATCACCCGCTCCGGGTGCGCGAGCGGCGCGGCGACCTTCGCGACCGACAACGACGAGGTGTTGGTGGCGAGCACCGTGTCGGCGCCGACCAGGCCTTCCAGCGTCGTGAACAGCTCCACCTTGAGGTCGAGTCGCTCGGGAATCGCCTCGACCACGACGCCGCACCCGGCGAGGCTGCCGAGGTCGGTGCTGGTGCGTAGTCGCGACAGGGTCTGGTCGCGGTCCGCCGCCGTCAGTTTGCCCTTCTCGATGCCCTTGTCCAAGTTCGCCGTGATCTTCCGCAGGCCCGCGCTCACGCGGGGCTCGTCGATGTCGAACAGCACCACCTCCGCCCCGGCCGCGGCCGCCACGTGGGCGATGCCGTGACCCATGGTGCCTGCACCCACGACGCCGACGGAAGAGAACGACATGTGTACTCCTAGACGCCCGGCGCCTAACCGACGGCCAACCAGGCGCCGCGGGCTTGCGCGGACCTGCCGCCACCCGGTACGCTCCCCTCAGGATGCTCCGGACGTCCACCATCGTCCCGCTCGCCCTGCTCGCCGGCTGCGCCCAGCAGGACGTCGGCGTGCACGTCGACCGGCCCCTCCGCCACACGACGGTCGACGAGGCGGTGCCGGACTCCGCAGAGGCCCCGGGCGACACGGGCAACACGGGCACGACCCAGCCCTCCGAGTCAGCCGTGGTGTACGTGCAGCGCCTGCCCGCGTTCGTGTATGCCGACGGCCGCACGGCCGAGGCGGTGGAGGTGGCGGCCTACGACGGTGACGGGCGCCCCGTGCCCGATGGCACCGTGCTCCCGCTGACCACGTCGCTCGGGGTCTTGTCGCTCAAGCCCGTGGCGGGCGGGCGCGCGCGGGGCGTGCTGGTGGGCGGCACGTGGCCAGGCACCGCCACCCTGGGCGCCAACGGGATGCAGTTGGTCGGGCCCACCAACGTCGAGTTCCGGCGACCGCCGCCAACCAGCGCGCAGTTGCACCTGCACGGCTCCTTGTCGGAGGGTCGCGGGAAGATGTGGGAGCACGCCGGGGAAGCCGACGCCCTCGGCGTGGACCTGTTGTGGTGGACCGACCACGAGTTGGCCTACTACCCGGAGGAGTTCCTCGAGCTCGACGGCTTCGACTTCGAGAGCGGCACGCTCACCCGGGAGCTCACGGCCTGGCCCGCGAAGGGGCAGGTCGCGGCCACCTGGGAGCCGTACGTGCAACAACTGGGGAGCCCGTCGTGGGCCGTCACCGGCGAGGCCGCGCACTGGGGCGACTACGGACTGCGCCTGGGTGGCACCCGGGTGGAACGCGCCGACGGGACCAGCCACGCCCTGGGCCTGGAACTGCGCGCCACGCCCCGTGCAAACTACAAGCCACTGCTGGCGGGCGTCACGCTGAAGTTCGCCTACCGGCCGGTCACGACGATTGACGGTGCCACCCTCCAGGTCGAGGTGCCACTCAGCGCCCGGAGCCCGGGCGACAACACCGTGGGCGATGACTACCCGAGGGTGATCCTCTACCACCCCGCCGACGCGGAGGTGGTGGACGACGGGCGGACGGCGTGGGTGCCGCTGCGGGGAGCGGCGGGCAAGTGGAACAGCGCCCGAGTGGACCTGTCAGCGTTGGTCGCCGAGCGCTTCCCGGAGGCCGCAGGCGACGTGCACGCCGAGTTCGTGCGTGTGGCGGTCACGATGCGGGGCAAGGGCACCGTGGCCTACGACCTCGACGACTTCCGCTTCGCGCAGGACCTGCGGGGGCAGGACTTGGCCAGCGCCCAACAAGACTACCTCGACGCGCTCGGCAGCGTGGCGCGGCACTACGTGGGCATCGAGTACAGTTGGCTGACGGGGGGTCACCTCACCACCTACGGCGACGTCGTCGACTTCATCCCCTACTGGGACGGTTCGGACCGCACGCTCTACGAGGGCGTCGCGCAGGCCCACGACAACGGCAACATCGTGTCGCTCGCGCACATGTTCGGCACCACCACGGCGGTGTCGACCGACGCGGAGCGCCGGGTGATGGTGACGGAAACCCTGGCCAACCTGTTGACGACGGGGGCTTACGGTTGCGACCTGCTCGAGGTGGGCTACCGCGAGCGGGGCGGCACGCTGGCCGATCACTTGCAGGTGTGGGACGGGCTCACCGAGCGCGGGGTCTTCCTCACCGGCACCGGGGTGAGCGACCAACACAACTCTAGCTCCTGGGCAGCCTATACCAACAACTTCGTCACGTGGGTGTCGACGCCCACCGACAGCCGCGACGACATCACGTGGAACCTGGCGCGAGGCGCCGCGTGGTTCGGCGACCCCACGTTGTTTCCCGGCGCCGACGTGTCGCTGGCCTTCACGGCGCCCGACCTGCGCGCCGACATGGGGCAGGTGGTGGTGGGCGCGTCGCTGCCCACCCGGTTGCTGGTCGACATCGACCCGCTACAAGCCGGCTGGCTGGTGCGACTGGTGCGCGACGGTGGAGCGATTGCCTCGTGGCCGGTGGCGGCGGCAGGCCGGTTCGTAGCCGAGGCCGAGGTGGATCCCAGCGGCGGGGGCGTGTTCCGCGTGGAGGTGGAGAACGGCAGCGCCGACGCTGCGCTCTACTCCAATTTCATCGCTTTCGTCGACGAGGCACCGGACGAGAGCGTGATCGGCTGGCGGCTGCCGCAGCCGTAGGGGGCGGGCGCGAGGCCTAGAGCCGGTAGTGCATGGTGTAGCGGGCGATGAGCGCGTCGCGGTCGGCGCGAACCGCCCGCGCCTCCATGCAGGTGTGGTCGCGCACGGCCGCCAGCGCTTCGGCGTTGCCCGGGTCCTCGATCGCCACCACCAGGGTGTTGCCCTCCTGTCGCAGGGGGATCACCAGGTACTGCCGCACCAGCCACGTGGGCAAGAGGTTGAGGACCTCGTCGGCGATACGGACGCGGAGCAGGTCCACGTCCGGGGGCGCGTCGTCGTAGTCTTCCGGGGGAACCGCCTCCTCCTCGAAGATCGAGCCCTCCTCGCCTCGTCCGCGGGCGGGCTTGTCGAGGGCGGTGTCGCCGGGGGTGGACGGTGCCGAGGCGAGGGGAGCCACCGCCGGGCCGGCGGGCGACGGTGGGGCGGGCGAGCGGGCGGCACCAGGGGACGCGGGCGCGGCGACCGGTGGTGTCGGAGCCGAAACGGGCGAGGCGGGCGCGGCCGGAGCCGGGCGTGCCTCCGGCGGGGTCTTGCCGCCCGGGGACGGGGTGCCCGCCACCTGGGCCGGGGGCGGGGTGGACGGGGCGGCGGGCGACGCCGGCGCCACCGGGCTACCGGTGAACCCTTGGAATCTGGGCTTGCGCTTGCCGAGGAAAGCGTCGATCCCTTCCTTGGCGTCGGGCGCGGTGAAAAGGCGTTGCTGGAGTTCGCGCTCCAGCGCCAAGCCGCTCTCCAGCGGCAGGTCCGCACCGCCCAACACGGCGCGCTTGATGAGTCCGACCGCACCGCTGGCTCGCTCGGGCGCGCAGAAACTCTGGGCGTAGGCCATCACCCGTCCCCACCAGTCGGCCTGGGGGAGCACGAAGTTCACCAGCCCGATCTCCTCGGCTTCTTCCACCGGCATGTTCCGGCCCTCCACCATCAGTTGGAGGGCGCGGGTGCGGCCGAGCACGCGTGCCAAGCGCTGGGTGCCGCCTGTCCCCGGGAGCACACCGAGCGTCACCTCGGGCAGGCCCACGAGGCGGGGTTTGTCGCCACTGGCCATGCCGATGCGAATGTCGCACGCCAACG
>CAYHRZ010000198.1:0-3247 GCA_964359125.1 uncultured Klebsiella sp.
GAGCGGGTGGGAAAACAGCGCCTTGTACACCTTGAAGGGGGCGGTGGCGACGTCGGAACCGGCGAGGGCGGCCTGGACCATGTGCAGGGGGTGACGGATGCTGGCGGAGAGCACCTGCGTTTGCAGCTCGGGGTAGTTGGCGTAAATCGCAACGATATTGCGAATGAGCTCCATCCCGTCTTCGCTGACGTCGTCGAGCCGACCCAGGAAGGGGCTGATGTAGGTCGCACCCGCCTTCGCAGCGATCAACGCCTGCATCGGCTGGAAGCAGAGGGTGACGTTGACCCGGATGCCATCGGCGGAGAGCGCCTTGCAGCACTTGATGCCCTCGATGGTGAGCGGCACCTTCACCACGACGTTGTGGTGAACCTTGGCGAGGAGCCGACCCTCCTCGATCATCTTCGGCGCGTCGGTGGCTACGGTCTCGGCCGACACCGGCCCGTCGATGATCGTGCAGATCTGGTGGATGGTGTCGACGAAGTCGCGCCCTTCCTTCGCGATGAGCGAGGGGTTGGTGGTGACGCCGTCGATGATGCCCCAGGTGGCGGCCTCGCGGATCTCGTCGAGGTTGGCGGTGTCGAGGAAGAACTTCATGGGAACAACTCCAGCCAGGGAGGCCCGGCGACCTAACTCGGGCGACCGCCGCGGCGCGACCGCCCGCGGCAGGGCGCCAGCCACCGGCAGCGGCACCTTCGCTGCGGGGAGCGCGGCATAGCGACGCCCCGATCGCGGATCCCGAGCGGCTGGCCAGGCCTCCGCCAGGGGGACCAGCACGAAGGCGCGCTCTGCCACCCGGGGGTGGGGCAGCACCGCGCTGGGTTCGCGCGACACCACGCCGTCGACCAGCAAGACGTCCAGGTCCAAGATCCGGTCCGCCCACCGCCGGGACGGGCGGCGGCCGACACGAACTTCGATGTCGCGACAGAGAGCGACCAGCCGCGCCGGCGACAGTGCCGTGCGGATCACCACCACCGCGTTCATGAAGGGCCGCGTCGCGACGGCCCCGACGGGCGCGGACCAGTACACCCGGCTGGTCGAGACCACCTCCACGCCGGGCGCGGCATCCAGGCACCGCGTCGCCAGTTGCAGGGCACGAAGCGGTTCCCCGAGCGAGGCGCCGAGCCCGATGGCGGCAAGGCGTCCCATCACGGCGTCCGGACCGTGGCCCAGGGCGCGACCCCCGTGTCGGGGAGGTCGGCGACGACGCCCGAGAGGGCAGCGATCACCGCGCCCACGCCACGCAACTCGGGTTGGCCCGCCGCCCGCCCCACCGGGACGCCGGGGCCGACCACGAACAAGAGTGCCGCCGGGTCGTGCTCGACGGCGGTCCGGATGCCGTGATCCGACATCACCACCAGCGTGTCGTCGGCGTCGATCTTCCCGAGGAGTTCACCGAGCCGGCGATCCGCGTAGCGGTACACGTCGAAGAGCGCGCCCCGCCCGTCGTCCTGCCCGCCCCCGAGCGCGTCGGCGTACAGCCCGTGGGTGAGCAAGTCGAAGGGCTCCACGCGGAACAGCAGGGTCTCCACCGGTTCCCGCTCCACCAGCCAAACCAACTCGTCGAAACGCCGGACCAGGTTGTCGGCCGCCTCGGTGACGTGGGGCTCCGCGCGGGCGGCGAGCAGGTCGGGGTACCGAGTCAGCGACGCGCTGGGGTCGGACGTGGGCGGCGGCAGGGCCAACGGTGTCGACTGGCCCCCGGGACCCACCACCACCGCGTTGGCGCCCGCGTCGATGTTCCCATGGGAGAACAACAAGTTGGCAGCCCTGCCCGAGCCCGCACCGAGCAACTCCACCAGTCCCACGCCCCCGGGCAGGACCGGCGACAGGGCGGCGAGCGGGTTCTGCCCCACCGAGGACAGCCCCGCGAGTTCGCTCCCGAGGTCGTGCATGGCCGCGAGGAAGCCCACGGCGGTCCCGGTGGGGCGGGTGAGCGCCCGCATGGCCGCCGCGGTGAAGGCGGGCTCCTGTCGCAGCTCGGCCGTCCATCCCCGGGACTCCATGAGGGTAAAGGCCGGCAGTTCGCCGCGCGCCTGGAGGTAGCGGAGGACGCGCCAGTCCGCGCAGTCGAGCACGACCACCCACGTGCGGCGGGTGCCGTCGGCGGGCGAGGCCGGACCCGACGGCGGCGCCACCCCGGCGTCAGCGGCCGCCACGCCCTCGACCACCACCCGCGTGTCGTCGCCCGGAAAAACAAGCCCTGAGGCCGCTAGTCTTCCGTCGGTGGAGCGCCACGCGTAGCGCAGCCCGGCCGGGCCCCGCTCGGCGACAACGGCGACCGGCCGCCCGGTCTGGACCCTCGACCAGGGTGCGCTCGCCGCGGTGTCGAATCGCGCCGGGACAAGCAGCGTCCCCGGCGGCGCGTGGAACACCACTTCGGCGGTCCCGGTCCCCGTGGAACGCAGCGACGGCGCCACCATGCGCAGCTGCGGGAAGCGCTCGCCTTGGGCGGCGTAGACCGCCCGGGCCTCGTCCAGCTTCCCGGCCGCGACGAGCGCCATGGCCCAACGGGTGTAGCCCAGACCGAGGTCTCCCTCGCTCACCTTGCCCTCGGCCTCGGTCACGGCACGACCAAGAGCCACCTCCAGCGGCTCGTCGCCCGCGAGGTGGGCCGCCGACCGGAAGAAGGTGCAGGTGAGCCGGGCCTCGGCGGGGTTCCCGCGCTCCGCCCACTGCGCCTCCGCCTCCCGCAGCGCGCCGACGTTCCCGAGTTGGGCCTGCGACAGGCACAACGTGGTTCCCCAGAGCGACACGAGGCCCGGCTCCCGGGGCCAGCGCGCCCCATCCAAGAGGGCGGCGGCGTGGCGGTAGGCACCCCGCTCGGCCAGTGCCGGCGCCACCGTCCGGCGGAGCGTGGTGTCGGACCCGGGGCTGACGGCAGGGAGTTCTCGGAGCAACTCCGCGACCACGACGTCGAGTTCCGCGTCGGACACCCCCGCCAGCAAGTCCACCAGACGCGCGAGGACGTCGACGTCGTCGGGCCAGTGCAACGAGGCCCGCGTGGCGAGCCGGAGGGCCGCGGCCCGGTCGGTACGCTCCAGGGAGAGGATCGCGGCGCGAGCGGCGTCTTGCCCAGGGAGCCAGTCGCCGGCGTCTTCGCGTTGCAGCACCCGGGCCAGGAGCCCCGCGGCCTCGTCGCGACGCCCGGTCATCAGGAGCGCCCTGGCCCGGCACTCGATCCCGTCGAGCCGGAAGGGGTCGTTCATGGCCGCGCTGGTGTTGTGATCCTTGGAATGGCTGTCGGGGA
>CAYHRZ010000198.1:3257-9025 GCA_964359125.1 uncultured Klebsiella sp.
GACCGAGATGGCGCCCTCCGCGTTGCCCTGCTCCACCAGTTGGCACGTGCGCTGCGCGGCCACGGTGGGGGCGCTACGCCAGTAGGCCCACCCCAGTGCCAGCACGGCGACGACGCCCAGCCCGCGCGCCACGGAGCGCCGGTTCACGCCAGGTACCGGGCGGCGAGGCGCACTAGTGGACGACAACCAGGCGGCGCTCTTCGGACCGCGCTCGGCGCCGCCGCTCCCACTCCGCGTCTTCGCCGCGGACGACGCCGTCGCGCCCCACCACCCACGCGTTCCCCCGGGGGTTCTCGGGGACCGCGAAGCCCAGCGACTCGAGGGTCGATACGCCGGGTAGAGGCGCCCCGTGCTGCTCCCGGTACGCGAGGCAGGCGGCGGTCCAGCTCTCGACCAGTTGGTCGTGCTGCAGCCTTCGCTTCTGCAGCAGGAGGAACCCGCGCTCGGCGTCGGAGCGAGCGCCCTCCATCTCGCTGTCGACGTAGTCGATCGCCGCCTGGATCGCGCCCGCACCCGAGGCCATTTTCGCCGCCGCGCTCGACCACCAGCCCGGCGCCCCTGGTTGTTGCGCGGCCCGGTCGATCCAACGCTGGGCCTCCGCCACGTCCTTCCGGTAGAGGTAGTGGTTCATGCCCAGGGAGAACGCGCACCAGCCGTCGGTAGGAATATTCTGGGTACAACGCTCGAAGAGGGCCGATGAGCCGTCCACGTCGCCCACGACCCTCAACATCGCGCCACCGTAGTGGTACACGCTTGGCCAAGCCGGGTCCAGGGTGGAAGTCGTGTCGAGCATGCCCGCGAGCCACGCCCTCCACGCGCCCGAGCGGTCCCGGTCGAAGCGATCACCAAACAGCAGCACCGCCCGGATCCAGAGGAAATCAGCGACCATTTCGTCGAATCCACTGGCCGCGATGCGGGTGGTGTCCGCCCGGGGCAAGAAGACCAACGCGTCGTCGACCGCGCGGGCGGCCCGGGTGTGATCGACGCGTGGCAGCGTGGCGCCGACGGCCGTACCACCCAGCAGCAACAGCACGAGGTACCAGGGTCGCATTCGGGGATCCTAGCCCGCGGTGTCGACGTCGAAGACGGGGTTGGGCCAAGGCACACCGACCCCCGGGGGCGTGCTTCCCTCGCGCCAGGCGTCGGCCCAGGGCACGAAGTCGGAGCCCGGCCAGTCGACACTCACGCCCTGGAGTCGCGCCAGGAGGCGGGCCACGGAGCCGAGCGTCGCGCGGCCACGGGTTCGGCCCTGCGGCACGCCGCTTCCCCAGGCCACGAACATCGCGATGGGATCGTGCTCCATCGACGTGCGGATGCCGTGGTCCGACATGACCACCAGCACGTCGTCACCGTCAATCGCCCCCGCGATGTCGGCCAGTCGGAGGTCGATGTAGCGGTACAAGCTGTAGAGCGGGAGTTGCCCGTCGTCCTGCGCCGGGCGGGCGGTGTCGGCGTACGTGCCGTGGGTGCTCAGGTCCAGTGACTCCAGGCGATAGAGCAGCACGTCGACTTCGCCGCGCCGCACGATGCCCGCCACCGCGTCGACCTGGGCGGCGGTGGTCCGGGCCGAGAGCTCGACGCCGCTCTGCCGGAGCCCGTCGCCCCCCCACTCGGGCACGTGCCTGAGCTCTTCGGCAGTGGGGTTTCGCAGCGCCACGCCGACGTCGAGGGTGGACTTCCGCCCGCCGGGGCCGGTGACCTCGGCGTTGCGCCCCGCCTGCACGTTGCCGTGCGAGAACAGCATATTGCCCACGCTTACATCGCCGCTGCCCAGAGCGGTGAACACGTCGGCGGGGGCCGGGAGCAGGTGAGCCAGAGGCTGGAAGGGGTTGCGCCCGATCGACGACAAGCCCCCCAACTCGATGCCAAGCTGGTGGACGACCGCCGGGAACGACGCGCTGGTACGAACGGCAGGGGTGGTGAGCGCGCTCATCGCCGCAGCGGTGAACGCGGGAAGCTGGACGAGCCCGGCGCGCCACCCCTCCGCGAGCAAGGTGCCCAACACCGGCATCTCCCCTCGCTGCCGCAGGTAGCTGGTCAGCCGCCAGTCGCCGCAGTCGAGGATGACCACGACCAGTCGCCTCTTGCCGTCGGCGCCCTCCTGCGGCCGGAGCTCCGCCCGCTCCACCCTCGCGACGCCCGGGCCGGGCGCGACGGGCACCGCGACGGTAGCGCCCGGCGAGGGCCAGGCGGCGCCCGAGGCGTAGGTTCTGAGCTCGTCACGCAGGACCCAGCGGTACGGCACCGGTCCGAGCTGTCGCGACACCTCCGCCGTAGAGTTCGCCAGCGCGACCGGCTCCCAGGCGCCCTCGGTCAACGAAGTGCGTTCGGGCGAGATCCAGAGGCTGGCCCCCGCCGGTGGCGGGGGATCCACGACGAAGCGCAGGGTGCCGGAGGGGGCGTCGCTCCCGGCGGAGACCGGCGCCATCGTCGCCATGCGCTCGATCTCGTCGAGGTTGTCGATCCACGTGGGGTCGATCGACCGGGCGAGTCGGCCATAGCGACGCGCCTCCTCCAACTCTCCCTCGAGGGCGAGGTGGCCCACCAACCGCAGCAGGACCGACTTCTTCAGCCCCTGCCCGCGGACGGCGTCGAGGGCGTCGGCCGACGTGCGCAGGTGGGTGATCCAGTTCCCCTGGGCATGCGGCAGGGAGGCCTCGCTCATCGCCACCGCGTAGGCGGCCATCGCCGTGGGACGGTCGGCAGCCATGGCCCAACTCTCGGCGATCGACAACGCCATCGCCGCGTCGGAGGCGTTGCACGCCGCCTCGATGCGCGTCCGCCACCACCGGTCGATGTCGTCGGCTTCGCCCTGCGGTGGCTCGGAACCGAGCGTCGCCAGGGCGGCATGTCCGTCGTTGAGGCGGAGCTGTCGACCCGCGATGCTGTTGCGCAGGCGGAGCGCCTCGGGCGGCGAGAGTGCCTCGGTCCAGGTTTGGGCGCGGGCGAGCAGCCCGGCGGCCTCTTCCGTGGTCACCAGTATGCGAAACGCCGTGGCCACCGCCTCCGGGTCGGAGGGGAACGCCGAGCGGACGCGCTCGGCCACGCTCGCCGCCTCGCCCAGGCGGCCCTCGGCCGCGGCCCGTTCCACCCAGCTGAGGGTGAGACGACGGTCAGGCACCCAGGCCAGGGCGTCGGAGTCGAGGAGGCGCGCGTCGAGCAGGGCCCAGCACTCGTCAACCCGCTCGAGCACCACCAGGGCCTTGCACCGCGCAGTGAGCGCGCCGAGTACGAGACCATCGCCGCTGTCGACCACGTCGACCATCGCCTCGCTCTCGCGCACGACCGCCGGCCAGTCCTGGCGATCGAACGCGTCCCGCACCCGCGCCGCCTGTCCCGCCCTTGCGGCGTCGCGCAGCGCCCAGGCGCCGCCTGCCAGGGCGCCGGCCACCACCGCAGACCACGCCGCCCGACGAAGCCACCGCGATCCATGGCCCGCAGTCACGGGCCGCACCGGCCGGTGCTCTGGGCCTCGATGCGCAATTCCCGCCCCTCGGGCCGGGCGGCGATCACCAGCCGCCGAAGCGGGTAGCGAAGGGGGGGCAGGGTGGACTCGGGGGGGCGGTTCGCCGCGAAAATGCCGTCCGCGCGGCTCATCGCGTCGAGGTCGACGCTCGCCACCCCACCGGCGCCGGCGGCGATGCCGGGCCAGTCGCCCACGCCCGCCAGCGCCGACTCGACCGCAGCCAGGTTCCAGCCGGCCACGAGGTGGGTTGGGGTGAGCACGTAGCAGGGCTCGAACTGCGGCATGATCCGCAGCCCGCCCAGGCACTCGCCCGCGTGGCCCGCCACCGACGTGGCCTGCCGCTGCACGCTCCACCGCTGTCGGAGGCCGTCGGCGAAAGCCTCGACGGCGAGTTTGCCAGCGTCGGGGCGCACGCCGACCGCGAGCGCCAGCTGCGGGACCTCGCCGCCGGGCAGGGGCGGGTAGGCGGCGAACTCCCAGTCCCCCGTGAGCACCGCGCGCGACAACAGCGCGCCCTTGAGCCCGAAGAGGGTGTCGGCCTGCGTGCCGCTCTCGACCAGCGACCCGACGTCGATCCCATCCCTGGGGCGCATGCGCGCGTGGAGCACCGCGTCGGCGTCGCTGAGCACGGCGGGCCCGGCCGCCGATTCACCGGGCACCGCGAGTCCGGTCGCTCCCAACTCGGCGGGCAACGGCACCCACACGTCGGCGCGTAGCCCGCCCCCCTCGCTCCGCACCTGCCCCCGCACGACGCCAAGATCGTCGCGGGGCCTGCCGAAGGCCACGGAAGCGTCGCCGCGGAAGGCGAGGACCGCCGCGGGTGGGGCGGCACAACCCAGGCTCGTCCACGCCTCGGCCCCCTCACCGTACACCTCGCCGGGGCAGGCGGCGGCCAAGCCCTTCCACGCGGCACCCACCTCGGCCGCCTTGCTGCCCTCGAAGGCGACGAGGCACTCGGCCACCTCGCCGAGCGCCACCCCCGTCGTGCTGATGAAGCCGCCCGCGGGCAGCCCCGACGCGGGATCGGGGTCATTCCCGCAGCCGACGACGAGGAACAACAGCATGGCGGGCCCCGCTAACTCCAAAAACGAAGCGGGCGCCCCGGTTGCCCAGGACGCCCGCGTGTGCCGACTGGGTCTAGAAGACGCCGTTGTCGGAGGTGCTGGCGAGCAGCGCGTTCTTCAGCTTGTAGGCCTTGTAGGTGGCCACCTGGTCGTCGTTGTCCACGTCACACTTGCCGGTGATGGTGAACGAGGGGCTCGTGCCGTCGGTGACGACCGAGTAGTTGCCGCGGACCGGGCCATCGGGGCGCCAGCCGAGCTTGCCCCAGCTGTCGGTGTCGGAGTGGGTCCAGGTGAGCATGGCCTTGTCGAGGGCACCATCGGCGCGGGGCTTCTGCGCGGTGGCCACGAAGGCGTCGAAGGAGGCGTCGTACGCCAGCTCGGCGGTCTTGATGGCGTCCACGTTGCCGGGCACTTCGGCGCGCTTGGCGCGGGACTGCATGGCCACGAAGTTGGGGATGGCGATGGCGGCCAAGATGCCGATGATCGCGACGACGATCATGAGTTCGACGAGAGAGAAGCCCTTGTTCTGACGCATTTGGATGCTCCGAGTGTGGTTGGGGAGACGCTGGCCTGTTCGCCAGACGCAGGAGACCATTGCAAGCGTCGTGCCACACAGTCGAAACTTAGTTTTTCGTCGAACGTGACGCTTTTCGTCACCGGGGGGACTGACAATTCTCGTCAGGTGTCAATCCGCGTCACCCTCGTGGGCCATGCCGAACTTGATCAGCCGGTAGCGGAAGGAGCGGAAGCTCACGCCCAGGAGCCTCGCAGCGGCGGTGCGATTCCCCCCCGCCGCGTCGAGCGCGCGCTCCAGGTAGCGCCGCTCCAAGGCGGATAGACGCGCCTCCAGGTCGATGCCCGACTCGGGGAATGCCTCCTCGGCGGCCTCGCTGGCCTCGTGGGGGAGCCCGCCGTGGAGTCGATCGGGCAACGACGCGGCGGTCACCAGCGTGCCGCTCTCCAGCGCAACCGCCCGCTCCACGATGTTCTGCAACTCCCGCACGTTTCCGGGGTACGCGTACGCGCGGAGCAGCCGTTGGGCCTCCGGCGTGAGCCCCGCCACCGACTTGGCATACTCGGCGGCGAACTTCTCCACGAAGAAGCCCGCCAGCGACAAGACATCGTCGCCGCGGTCTCGCAGCGGTGGCATGTCGATCTGCACGACGTTGAGCCGGTAGTAGAGGTCTTCCCGGAACCGCCCCGCCTTCACCTCGGTCACGAGGTCGCGGTTGGTGGCC
>CAYHRZ010000199.1:0-9018 GCA_964359125.1 uncultured Klebsiella sp.
CGCGAGCCAATGCGATTCGAGCAGCCGAGCCCTGTCGTCGTCGCAGGCCTCGGAGGCGCCGGGGTTGTAGGCCGGGTCGCTGTCGTCGCAGTCGCCGCCGCTGGCGGTGGCGGTGGCCTCGCCGGCGTCGGTGCAGTCGAGGTCCGTCGACAGCGTGACCAGCCCGTCGTCGGAGCTGTACCCGTCGCCGTCGGCGTCGGTGTAGCACTCCTCCTCGCCGTCGCAGTTGCCGTCGACCTCGTCGCCCACCGTCTCGGTGGCGCCAGGGTACACCACTGCGTCGGCGTCGTCGCAGTCGCCGTCGGGGGCGGTGCCACGGGCCTCGCCAGGGTCGGCGCAGTCGGTGTCGGTGGAGATCACCTCCTCGTCGGTGCGGTAGTTGTCCTCGTCGGCGTCGGCGTAGCAGCTTTCCCCGCCGTCACAGTCCTGGTCGTCGCCGTCGCCCACCACCTCGGGCGCGCCCGGGTAGGTGCTCGCGTCGGCGTCGTCGCAGTCGTCGGGGTTGTCGACCCCGCTGCCGCCGTCGCAGGACAACGTGACACTGGCCGCGTCGCCGTAGCCGTCGCCATCGACATCGGCGTAGTAGCTGTCCATCGTGCCGGCATCGACACTCGAGTCGGCGTCGTCGGACAGGCCGTCGCAGTCCTCGTCGGTGTCGAGGTCGTCGCACACCTCGGTGGCCGCCGGCGAGATCGCGGCGTCGGCGTCGTTGCAGTCGGTGTCGTCGGTGGTGTAGCCGCTACCCGCGTCGCAGGCGGTGATCGTGTTGGTGGCGTCGCCGTAGGTGTCGCCGTCGCTGTCGACGTAGAAGGTGGACTTCCCGGCGCTCGCCACCGAGCTGTCGGCATCGTCGGCTAGGCCGTCGCAGTCCTCGTCGGTGTCGGCGGCGTCGCACACCTCGGTGCCCGCGGGGCTCACCGACGCGTTGCTGTCGTCGCAGTCGCCGGTGGCATCCACCGAGCGCGCCTCGCCGCTGTCGAGGCAGTCGCTGTCGGTCGAGGAGACGGTGCTCGACGTGCGGTAGCCGTCGTCGTCGGCGTCGGCGTAGCAGGTGGCCGTCCCGTCGCAGTTGTCGTCGTAGTTGTTGCCCACGACCTCGCTGCGCCCGGGGTTGACCGTGCTCACGCTGTCGTTGCAGTCGCCGTCGGGGTCGGACGCCGAGTTCTCGCCGCTGTCGTCGCAGTCGCCGTCGGCCGAGGTGACGGTGCTGGTGCCCGAGTAGCCGTCGCTGTCGGCGTCGGCGTAGCACACCTCGCTGCCATCGCAGTCGTTGTCGATCTCGTCGCCGGTCACCTCGGTGGCGCCTGGGTAGGCCGACGCCTCTTCGTCGTCGCAGTCACCGCTGGTGACGGTGGACAACGCCTCCCCCGCGTCGCTGCAGTCGCTGTCGGCGGAAGTGACGGTAGACGTGGTCCGGTAGCCGTCGCCGTCGGCGTCGGTGTAGCACACCTCGCCCCCGTCGCAGTCGCTGTCGACCCCGTCGCCGGCGGTCTCTGAGGCCCCGGGGTTGATGCTGGCGTCGGTGTCGTCGCAGTCCTGGTCGGTGCCGTCGCCACCCACGCCGTACCCGTCGCCGTCGGCATCCACGTAGCCGTGGAAGGCCCACGCCCGGCCGGTGGACGTGGTGAGCGTGTTGCCGCCCACGCCCACGTCGCCGTAGCCGTCGCCGTTGACGTCGCCGAGACCGGCCACCGCCCGGCCGAACTGCGAGCCACTGGTGCCCGCGAGTTCGGTGTCGGCGGTGGTGGACGTGCCCGAGGCGCTGCCGGTGAAGACGTAGGCCCGGCCCGTGTTGCCACCGTAGAGTCGCTCACCCACGATGATGTCGCTGTAGCCGTCGTTGTCGACGTCGACGTCGCCGTCGATGCCCCAGCCGAAGTAGTAGCCCGCGGTGGTGCCGGTGGGCGTGGAGTCTTCCGTCGTGTCGACCCCCGAGGCGCCCCCGTGGTAGACGCGCACCCGGCCGGTGTAGCTGGTGTAGCCGTGCATGCTCACAGCGATGTCGTCGTAGCCGTCGCCGTTGACGTCGCCCGCCCCCGCCACGTCGTAGCCGAAGAAGTAGCTCGCGGCGCCGCCGGTGAGGGTCGTGGTGGCGGTGGTGCTGATGCCCGACGAGGAGCCATGGAACACGTAGGCGCGGCCCTTGCTGCTCTGGAAGTAGTACGCCCCCACCAGGAGGTCGTCGTAGCCGTCGTTGTCGACGTCGCCCGCGCCGTCGCAGGAGAAGCCGAAGTAGCTGGTGACGCCGCCGCCGATCACCGTGTCGTAGGTCGTGTCGAGGGAACCGGTGTTGCCGTGGTAAACGAACACTCGCCCGTAGTCGGTGTTGTACTTGTCGGCACCCACGACGATGTCGTCGTAGCCGTCGCCGTTGACGTCGCCGATGCCGCTCACGCACCTACCGAACTCGGTGCCCGCGCCGCTCGCCGAGCTGAGCGTGACCGCCCCGGAGGTGGTGATGCCCGACGACGAGCCGTAGTAGACATAGGCCTCCCCGGCGGAGGACGAGTACGTGTACGCGCCCACGACGAGGTCGTCGTAGCCGTCACCGTTGACGTCGCCGGCACCACGAAGCGCCGCACCGAAGTAGCTGCTGGACGAGGCGCCATCGAGGGTCGCTGCGGCGGTGGTGGACAGGCCACTGGCCGAGCCGTGGTAAACGTACACTCGCCCCGTGTTGGAGGCGTAGCCGTAGGCGCCCACCGCCATGTCGTCGTAACCGTCGTTGTTGACGTCGCCGGCTGCCTCGACCGCGTAGCCGAAGTTGTCGTTGGTGTTCTCCCCGTTCACCGTGGCGCTCGCGGTGGTGAGCACGGGGTCCACCATCAGCGGCCAGGTGGCGTCCTGGTCGTCGACCAGGATGCGGACCACGTTGCCCTCGACCTCGAACCAAGCGGGCAGTTCGTTGCCCTCGGCGTCCCAAGCCGACAGCGCCGTGTAGCGGTAGTCGCGCTGGGCCGCGGCGAAGCTGAGCTCGTAGGCGTCGCCGTAGATTGTCGCGCCCTCGACCTCGACTTCGAGGACCAGGGGACCGTCGCCGGCGGGGCGATCCTGGAGGTCCCAACCCTGCTCCAGTCCCACGCCCAGGTTGGCCCACCACGCGGTGGCGCCGCCGTGGGTGTACTCCACCTGCCGCGCGCAGGCGCCGTCGGGCTGGACTTCGTGCACACAAGCGCCGAGTTCCGGTGCCACCTCGGCCACCAGGTCCAGCGCGCCCTCGCGACCCCAGCCCACGAATCGCAGGTCCATGTCCCCCACCGACACCCCTCGGGCGTCGAGGCGACCCTGCAGCCCCCACCGGGGGTTGGTGAAGTCGAAGGCACCGTCCCGGTGGACGAACGCGCGCATGTCGACGTCGATGGCCGACGCGATCGGGTCGACGGCGGTGTCGGCGGCGGGCAAGACCCCGGGTGAGGGCGGCGCGGTCCCCACGGAGCAAGCGAGCTGGAGCAAGAAGGGGACGACGAGAATGGACATGGGAGCGCTCCAGGACGAGGGCAGGCGCCCCACCTTAGCCCGCCGGGATAGCGCACCGCCATGCCGAGCAAGCGGAGCGACGACCCGGATCACATCGACAACGCGCCCGAGGCGCACCTCGCCGCGCTGGGCGCGAGGTTCCTCGCGGCCCTCGAAGCCCGCGCGAACCGGCAGGTCGACGCGGCGCTGGAGGGGTTCGCGGCCGTGCTCGCTGCGGAGCCCCGCCTAGCCGAGCCACGCATCGAACTCGGGGCGATCTACCTTGACATGAACCGGTTCGAGGAGGCAGAAGCGCACGCCCGGGAGGCGATCCGGATCCTGGAGAACGGCGGCCAGTGGACCGAAGACGTGCCCGAGAACGTGTTGCTGGGCATGGCCTGGGCGCTCCTGGGGGCGAGCCTCCAAGCGCAAGCCCAGAGCGACGAGGTGGTTTTCGGCGAGGACCCGGCAAGGTTCAAGGAACTGGTCGCCCAGGCGGCGATGGCCTTTGCCCGCGCGGCGGAGTTGGACCCGACCGACATCGCGAGTGGAGCGAGCGCGGCGGAATTGGGCGAGGAGGGCGACGACGACGGTGGCCAGGAGATGTGAGCCCCGCGCGCGCTGAATCGCGCCGCCACCAATTGACGGCGTGACCGCGCCGTTCACGGCGCCGGCGGGAGGCCCGTCCCGCGCGCGCTGCATCGCGCCGCCGCCGCCCGGTGCGGCCCGGTCCGGGCGGCGCCGCTACCCCGAGAGCCCCGAGATCCGCCAGCACACGCCCGGGCTCGCCCGCTCGAGGACGAGCACGCCACCGCAACGGGTGACCATCGCCCGGGCCACCGAGAGGCCAAGCCCCGTCCCGTCGGATCGCGTCGTGACGAAAGGTTGGAACAGCCGCGCGAGGACCTCGGGGGCGAGCCCCGGCCCGTTGTCGTCGATCACCACGTCGGCGTCGTGCACGCGGATCGAGAGGGCGCCCCCCGGGCGTCCCTGCAGCACGTCAAGCGCGTTCTGCCCCAGGTTCACCACCGCCTGTTGCAGGGCCTGCGGCGACCCCCGCACCAGTCGACCGCGGCCGGTGTGCACCTGGAGGTCCACGCCGAGGGTCCGCGCGCGGTGCTGGAGGAGCACCAACGCGCCGTCGATCGGCGCCCGCAGGTCGAAGAACACGTCCGTGGGGCCGGGCGCTCGCGACATCTCGGCCCAGCCGTTCACCAGCGACTCGAGCACGTCGAGTTGGGCGCGGGCCTGGGCGAGGTGAGCCGCTGCCGCGGCGGGGTCCCCCTCGGCGAGTTGCACGAAGCCGCGGATGGCGAACAGCGGCTGGCGGACCTGGTGCACCAGCTCGGCCGCCCGCTGGCCAAGCTCCGCGAGCCGGTGGGTGTCGTCTTCGGTCAAGGCAGCTCCAGGCGGTGCTCCACCTGCACCAAGTCGGTGCAGGCGGAGCTGGTGTTGGCGTAGTCGTCGATGGCGTAGACCGTCACGATGTAGTCGCCAGCGCTCACGACGATCCCGTCGTCGGCCCGGCCGTTCCACGAGATGCTCCCGACGGTGCCCAGCACGCGGTCGCTGCGCACGCGGTCGCCCAGGGCGTCGCTGACCACCAGCCACCACCAGGCCGGCGCCGCGCTGCTCACCGGGGTGATGGTCACCTCGTCGGCCTCCTCGCCCGCGCCGTCGTCCCCGTCGGGGCGGAAGGTGTCGGTGTCGACGTCGCAGCCCCCCAGGGTGGGCAGGGTGCTCGGCACGTTGCCGAAGCGGCTGGTGAAGCTGGACGCCGCGCTCGTCCAGGCCCCAGCCAGGCGGTTCCCGGAGGTGTCGCGGATCCCCGTCCCGAGGGTCAAGGTCCACTCACCGAGCGAGGCGTCGACCGCCGTGGCGGGGGTGACGGTCAGGGTGCTGCTCGACAACGACTGCGTCGTCGTCACCGCCCCGGAGGGACCGGTGAGCACGACGTCGGTGATCGCCGTCGACAACAAGTCCTCGTCGAACTCCACGCTGATGGCGCTCACCGTGCCCGTGGTGGTGCCCGCCGGGCTCACCGATACCACCCGGGGCCGAGCGCTGTCGCCGGTCACGCTCAGCGAGGTGCTGCCGTAGCCACCCGCGCTGGCGGAACCTACGTGCAGGGTCGCCGTGCCCGCGTAGCCGGTGGGGAAGGCCCAGGTCAGGCTGGACGCCCCGCTCCCATCGAGGGTGAGCGTGCTCCCGCTGCCGGTCGTCGTCGCGCTGGTGGCGCCCAGGTCCGCGCGCACCCACAGCGCTTGCCCAGCCGCCACGTCGCCATTGCAGTCGGTCGCCGACACCGACACGGTGGTGGCCGCCCCGGTGGCCACGGTGCTCGCGCCGGCCGCGACGCTCACCGGCCCGGCGGGCTCGCCATCGTCGTTGCCCAGCCACGCGGTAGTCTCGGTCTCGGCGGCGCAACCGTCGGCGCGGGCTGCGAGCATGCGCACCACCCGGGGACCGGCGCCCGTCCAGGTGCGCGACACCAGGTCGGCGGGACCACGGTCGCGGTTGCCATCGCTGTCGACGAACTGGAAGAGCACCGGGCTGCCGGTGCTCCCGCTGCCATCGAGGTCCAGCGTCACCTCGCCCGCCGCCAGGCAGCGCACGGGCTCGGTGTCGCCGTCCACCGTGAGCACCGCCGAAGGGCCGCCACCGCAGGCGGTGTCGACCACGTCGACGAGGCCCGACTGGCCCGAGTTCCCGCCGGTATCGACCACGTCGAAACGCGCGCCCGGCGACACGTCCGTGCAAGTGGTCGTGCTCGTCGCCAGGCCGAACTGCCAGTCGGTGAGCGTGGCGCCCGTGCAGTCGGCCCCCGTCGTCAGTGCCGCGGTCCCGGTGTAGTCCTCGACGATGTTGCCGTAAGCATCGACCGCCCACGTGTCGATCACGACCTCGTCGTCAAGCGTTATCCACGGGGGCGCCACCACCGCGAACGCCGACATCTCGGCGGCGAACACCTCGATGCCACTGCCACGCCCCAGCTCCACGCCACCCTGCGACACGACGACCTCCGCGCTCGCCGTGGCGCCGGTGATCACCGCGGGGACGCTCACCGCGCCGGTCGCGTCGAGCCGTGCGCTGCCGACGTCGATCGTGCCGGTGCTGTCGTCGAGGTCCACCACCGGGTCGGACTGCACGACGTAGCCGTTGCCGTACGCGTCGAAACCAATCAGGGACAGCACGAAACTCTCCCCGGCCACCGTCGAGGCCGGCGTCGAAACGGTGACCAGGGCGAGGGCCCCGTTGTCGACGGTCACCCGCTCGGTGGCCTCCCCGGACAGCCCGTAGCTGTCGAGGCTGGCCACGATGAGGTCGCTCGACGTCGCCACGGTCACGGTGCAGGAGAACGCCTGCCGGCCGGCGCCGACCGGGCCGGTCCAGCCGCAGGCGATCGTGCCGGTGTCGTCGACGAAACCGACCGCGTCGGCACCCGAGGGGTCGATCTCGATGGCGTTGCCCCAGGCGTCGGTGAGGGTGACGTGCACCGCGAAGCCGGTGCCGGCCACCGCGCTGGTGCTGACCGGCTCCACCGACAGGGCGCTTGGCTCGTCGACGCTCACCGTCACCGCTTCGGACTGCCCGGTGACGCCGGCATCGTCGGTGGCCGTGACCACGGCGCTCCCGGCCGCCAGCAAGTAGGTGACGCACAGGGCCTCGCCGTTGTTGAACGACGGGCAGGCGGTGCGGGACGAGTCGAGGCCGCCGAGGTTGTCCGCGAGGGTGAAGGTCCCCTGGTGCTCGGGCACCGGGTTGCCGTGGGCGTCGATGGCGGTGACGAGGATGAGCAGAGGATCAGAACCAGCCGTCACCGCGGTGGGCGTGGCAAGCACCTCGTACGCCGCAAGCTCCCCGGCGATGACTTCGAAGGCCTCGCTCTGCGACTCGACGGCCGCGTTGAAGGCGTAGAGGTGGTTCACCGGGCACGCCGTCGTGAGCGTGATCTCCACCTCGGCGCTGCCGACCACGTCGACGACCTGTCGAAGGTCGTTGCAGTCGTCGGTGACGAGCACCCGCGCGTAGGTGTCGGGCAGCGGGTTCCCGAAGGAGTCGCGGAGGTCCACGCGGGCGGTGAAGGGCTCGCCAGCGACCGCGCGGTAGGGGTCGAAGGGCAGCGAGATCACCAGGTCGGCGAGACCGCCGCGGTCCCACGACAACAACTGCGCGCTCGGGTCGATGCCGTCGTCGTTCACCGCGCGCACGGTGAAGTTCACGTCGTCGGGGATGGTGCTGGCGGCGAGGAAGGTGGCCGTGCCGTCGGCCGCCAGGTCGCCGCGGAGGCCCACCGAGTCGTCGAGCACCACGACGTCGGCGAGCGTGCCGGCGTCGAGCGTGACCCCCTCGGCACCCGTGGACGAGGTGGCGACGATCTCGACGCTGGCGGCCTCGGCCACCCCCAGCCCCTCCGGATCCAGCAGGGCGACGCTGAGCGTGGCCCACTCGCCGAGGTCGTAGGCGGCACTGCCGGTCGTCAACGCGAGGTGGTCGGCGCGGGTGAGGGTGACCCGGAAGGCGCTGGTGAGGGTGGCCTCTCCCCCGGTGGGCGTGAGCACGCGGATGTCGTAGACGCCGGGTTCGATGCCGGGCGGCACGGTGGCGCCGAGGGTCGTGTAGTCGACCAGGTGCAAGCCCTCCAGCCGCACGTCGGTACTGGCGAGGATCCAGCCCTCGAACTCCGCGTCGACCGGGTCGAGCCCGCCCACGTCCAGGGCGGGGAGCAGGTGCTCGCCTTCCAAAAGCACCGCCGTGCCCTCCCCGGTCCAACCGCGGCTCGGCTCCACCGCCAGCAACTCCGGCGTGGGCGCCAGCGGGGCACAGGCAAGAATGGCGAACGCCGCGACCATGGCTAGTACAGTACCCGGTAGCCGGCCGCGCCGAACAGTCCCCCGGCGTTACCCGAGAGCGTGACCGCGCCGTCGGGGATGGTGAACAGCAGGTAGCCCGCTTCGACGAACAACTCCGCCTGGCCGAGGCGGTAGCCCGCCGCGCCGTGCAGACGCGCCCCGGGGGGGGCGAAGCCGGCGCCGCGCACGGAGCCCCCCGCGCCGAAGTCCGCGTCGACCACGTAGGGCACCAGGACCGCCGAGATCCCCGCCGCCAGGGCCACGCGCTTGTCGTGGCGGGCCAGCACCAGGCCGAGCTCGACCGGGAGGAACGTGAACTCCACGGGGATCGTCACCCCGGACGCGTCGTCGTCGATGGCCGCCGAGAAGCCCGACACCGAGAGCCCGCCCCGAGCCGCGAGCGCCGGGAACGGGAGGCGGTGTTCAACCGCCACCCCCGCGAGCGGGCCCCCCAGCGCGCCGAGGTTCGACAAGTACCCCACCGACGCCGCCACCGCGCCGCGCACCGGGCGCGGCACCAGCTCGAGCGAGGTGGCCAGCCGGTAGATACTGGGGCGAAAGCCCACGCCCTGCACCGCGCCGCGGATCTCGAGGCGCAGCCTTGCGCGCGCGTCCGCCGCGGAGCCGGGAGCGTCGGGGTCGATCATGCGCGCATTGTCGCGGGGGGTGCGGCGGCGCCGCAAGGTGGCGAACGATTCGCCCAACCGAC
>CAYHRZ010000200.1:0-3935 GCA_964359125.1 uncultured Klebsiella sp.
TTCCGGCTGCGGGTGCTCCACGACCCCGCCATCACCGCCGAGATCGTGTGGAATGGCGAGAAGTACGTGTCGCGACAAATCCCGGTGCCCTACGAGGTCGAGGAGATGGCTGCCGCCGTCACCGTCACCTCGTCACTGTGGGAGGCCGCCACCAGGGTGGGCTTCTCACCGCGCAGGTCATCGGGCTGGCAAAAATCTTCGAGTACGACGTCGACTTCAACACCGAACTCTACGAGGGCGCGCGGTTCCGCCTGGTGATCGACCGCCTGCGCGACGACCACGGCGACACGCGGGTGGGAGATATCCGCGCCGCAATCCTCGACAACGGAGGGAAGTCCTACACCGCCATCCGGTACCGCGGCAGCGACGGCGAGGTGGGCTGGTACGCCGCCGACGGCAGCGCCCGCCGCAAGGCCTTCCTCCGGTCGCCGATCGAGTTCTCCCGCGTGAGTTCCAACTTCTCCACGGGACGGCGTCACCCGATCCTCGGCACCATGCGGGCCCACAAGGGCGTGGACCTCGCCGCACCCAGCGGCACGCCCATTCGCTCGGTGGCCGACGGCGTCGTCACCCGAGCGGGCTGGGCCGGCGGGCACGGCAACCACGTCGAGATCAAACACGAAGGTGGCTACACCACCGGGTACTCGCACCTCAGCAGCATCGGCGTGAAGCAGGGGCAGCGGGTGAAGCAGGGCAACACCATCGGGCGCGTGGGGAGTACGGGCATGTCGACCGGCCCCCACCTCCACTACGAGTTCAAGGTGAATGGCGTGCACAAGGATCCCATGAAGCAGATCGTGCCCGTCACCCGCCCGCTGCCCGAGTCGGAGAAGTCGGCCTTCTTCGCGTTGCGGGACGAGTTGTTGCCCCGACTCGAGGGCGCCGTAGAAATCACTCACGATGATTCCAAGCCAGACTAAACATCCCGACCCGCTGACCGAAGCCAGTATAAACGCCAGTAATATTCACATCCCGTTGTGGAATTTCTCCTCAAGAACGACGCCCCGGCGCCGTTTGGGTCACCGACGCCGACCAGGCGACCCAACCCGACGAACGGAGGAGACCCGATGCCCACCACGCGAACCGCGAGTGCCGAATTCCGCCCAGTGGACCTGCTGGACGAGGACCGTCCCACGCGGAGCCAGCGACTCGACCCGGAAGTACGCCGTCGCCTCATCGAGGAACACGTCCCGATGGTAAGGCGCGTCGCGTACCGCCTCGCCAGCCGGTACCCCAGCTGCGTGGACGTGGGCGACCTGGTGAACATGGGCATGCTGGGGCTCATCGACGCCGTCGACCGCTTCGAAGAAGACCGCAGCATCAGCTTCAGCGGCTACGCCCGGATCCGCGTCGGCGGCGCCATCGTCGACGAGATGCGCAAGGTCGACTGGGTGCCTCGCTCGGTCCGCGACCGCGGCGATCGCATCCGCGAGGAACGCGAGAAGCTCACCCGGGAGCTCGGGCGCGCACCCACCGAGGGGGAGCTCGCCGCCGGGCTCGGCGTCACCGAGACGCGCCTCCGGGAGATGACCGACCACAGCCTCATCCACAACGTGGTGAGCATGGAGGAGGGCATCGACGAGGACCACAGCATCGGCGAGAACATCGCGGCCGACAGCGACACACCGGGCGACGCGCTCGAAGCCAGCGACTTCCGCGCCCGCGTGCGCAGCGCCGTGGGACAACTCCCCGAGCGCGACCGGATGATCGTGGAGCTGTACTACTTCAAGGAGCTGGGGTTCAAGGAGATCGGGCAGTTGCTCGGCGTCACCGAGAGCCGCGTGAGCCAGCTCCACACCCGCATCATGGAGCGACTGCGGCCGCTCTTGGCCGCCCTCAACGAGGAGCAGGAGTAGTCGCCGGCGAGATACCCAGCGGGGAACGCCACCCCGCCCCCGGGGTTGAACGCCCGCATGCCGAAGCCGACCCGCCAGGGATTCACCGTCATCGTCGTCCCCACCGGGGGGGGCGGCAACGTGCGCCAGGTCGAGGTCAGCGCTCGACAGTTGCAGCTGGGCGCCCGAGCGGCGGTGGTCGCAGGGACCTTCTTCCTGGTCCTGGCCGGCGCCTCGGCGTGGGCGCTGCCCCAGGCCACCCAGGCCGAGCGCCTGCGCGCTGAGAACGCCCGCCTGCGGGAGGGCTTCGACAGCGTGGAGTCGCGGCTGGCCCACATGGAGTCGCTGGCGTCCCGCCTGCAAGCGTTCGACGACCGCCTCCGGCAACTCGCCGCCGACGGGGTGCTCATCGCGGGAGGGCCACTCGAGGACGACGACGCCGAGGCGTTCTCGGCGTGGGTCGAGGGCAACGACGGTGCCCCCCGGTTGGACTGGCCCGCGGGCGAGCCGCCGGACCGCGCGCAGGCCCTCGTGGCGCGTTCCGCCGACGTGGTGGCGAGCTTCGACCGCGTGCTGGAGGGTCTGGACGCCCTGGAGGCCCAGGCCGGCAGCATCGCCGCCCGCGCCGGCAGCCTGCCGCAGACCTGGCCGGTCGACGGCGGGAGCATCACCTCCGACTGGGGCTGGCGGAAATTCCCCTTCAGCGGGGACTGGAAGTTCCACCACGGCATGGACATCGGCGTGCCGTACTACACCCCGGTCGTCGCGACGGCAGACGGCACCGTGGTTTCCGCAGAGTACAGCGGCGGCAGTGGCAACCAGGTGGTCGTGGACCACGGCAACGACGTCTACACCCGCTACGGGCACAACTCCGTGTTGGTGGTGTCGGTGGGCGAGGAGGTGCTCGCCGGTCAGCTCGTGGCGTACTCCGGCAGTTCCGGACTGAGCACCGGTCCGCACCTGCACTTCGACTTGGTCATCGACGGCGAGTCGGTGGACCCCCTGGCCTACCTGCCCTGAAGGCGACCTAGATCAGGCCGTGGCGCTTCTTGACTTCCTTCAGCGCCCGGTTCAACGCGTCCTGGCGCTCGACGGAGCCCTCTCGGACGTTCTTGATGCGCTCCTCGGCCTCGGCGCGCAGTGCCCGCTCGTCGACGTCGAAGGGCTTGATCGTGTCGATGATCTTCTTGTAGAGCTCGCGATCGTCGGTGTAGACCTCGCCCACGAACTTCGAGATCATGAAGTTCTCGATGAACTGCCGCGCGAGGTAGCGATCCACGTCGTCGCCGGTGGGGTGCCCCCAGTTGTCGGCGATTTCGCCCTTCACCTTGCCGTACTGGTCGTACGGAATGTTCTTGCGTTCCATCGCCTCCCGGACGGCCTCCCGCAGGTCGTTGTCACGACGCAGGTAGGATTCCATGATCGCGACGAGGTCGCTGGCGGCCTCCTCGCGGTCGGCGAGGGCAACCTCGATGTCGCCGTCGGACGACAGGCGGTCGACCACCGCGTGGGCGATGGCGGGGATTCGGGCGCGGTAGAGCTTCATGGCTACGATCCTGGCGCGAGTGGCGCGTACACGCCAACAGCGACGAACACGGCGCCGAGCGCAAACGCCGTTCGCCTCGCCGACGACTCGGGGGGAACCCCCGAAAGATCGGCCGCCGGGACGAGGGCGAGCGTATACCCCAGCTCAACCTCTGCGGCCAGCCGTTTGCCGAGGTGAACCGACGCCACGACCTCGGCCGTCGGCACCACCTGCAGGGTGTAGGGGTCGAGGTTGTCGGGATTGTCCAGGTCGTTCTGCTGGGGATCCAGCAGGTACGCGGTGGACCCGCCGAAGTCGTGGAAACTCCCGATCCCCATCACGCCGGCCGTGGTGGCCAGCCCTAGGCGAAGCCCCCCCCGCGGCTGCCAGCCCAGGGATGGCCCAGCACCGAGCGCCACGGCGCCGATCCAGGCCCAGTGGTCGTCGCTGCGGTGCCACCCGTCTTCCCACCAGTACACCGTGTCGCGCGCAGGCCCCGTGGTCGTCGCCACCTGTAGCCGCAGCGCAGCAGCGCCGAAGGAGAGGTCCAGCTTGCCGCGCACCGTACCGGCGGG
>CAYHRZ010000200.1:3945-9013 GCA_964359125.1 uncultured Klebsiella sp.
GGAGCGATCGTCACCCACCGGCGGCGCGTCGGCCACGTCGCCGACGAGGCCCACCGATCCGCCGGCAGCGAGGCCAGCAGCAAACGAGACCGGGACGAGCAGGATCAGGTCAACGCTCTCCACGCGGCCGCTAACCGTTCCGAATCCAACGGCATCACCGTCACGCCCCGGGGTAGCTCCCCGACCATCTCGGTCTGCGGGATGAATCCCTCGCGAATCTTGTCGCGCAGGAAACTCTCGTACGCCCGGCCCAGGTCGCTGCCGAGGTCGTAGCTGTGGTGGTCGATGAGTCGCGTGCCGTAGGGCCGGCCGAAAAACACGCGGTCGTGCTCGACGTAGCAGGCGTACCCGCCGAAAACGTGCCCGAAGTTGACCGCGGGCAGTGGAGCCTTGCGCGGCTCCTCGCGCGGAACTTCCGAGGTCGTCTCCGCCACGGGCAACGAGAAACCCAGCGGCTCGTCGACCACACTCCGGCCGTCGCTGCGCTCCAGCGCGGACGGATCGTCGAGATCGTCTTCTTCCACCTCCATGCTGAACCCGCCCTCGGGGAGCATCGGCGCGGAGCTGGTGGGCGTCGCGGGCGGCGTGACCGCCAACTCCTCGCCTTCACCGCCCGAGGCCGGCACGCCGAAGATGTCGGCGAAGGGGTCGTCGCCAGCGCTCAGCGCCGACGCGGGCGCGGTGCCGGGGGCGCCGGCGAAGGGGTCCGCCGCGAACGGGTCGCCCGCGAGTAGCGGCGTTGCGAGTTGCTCCGGGAACTGCGGCGACGGTGCGGGCGGAGCGGCCGAGAACCCCGCGGGTAGCGGGGCCGGCGGCAGCGTCACCTGCCTCGATGCCAACACGCTCGTCAGCCCCGCCGACGACGCCCCCAGGTCGGGCGTCGGCAGACTCGGCGCCGTCGGGGTGGGTGACGAGACCGCGCTACCCGAGACGGGCGGGGCCGTCCGGCTCGCCGCCGAGGGCGTTGCCACGGTGCGCTCGGCGCTCGGTTGGCTCCCCCCACTGGGACGAGACGGCCCCGAGTCCGACGGGGCATCGTCGCTCTCGCCGTCGTAGACCATCGGGTCGCCAAAGTCGTCGACCCCCCGGGACCGCCCGCCGTACCCGCGACGGGACCGGCTGCGCTCGCGAATCGGGGGCACGGATCCCTCCACCTTGGGCAGCTCCGGCCCGGGGGCCTCGAGCAGCGCGGCCCAGTCGGCCGGCGACATGCGCAGCAACTCCAGTCCACCGTCGAGGCCGGGAATCTCGACCAAGAGCAAGAGCCCCTCGTCGCTGTCCCAGGCCTCGCGCACAGTGAGCCCGCGCGGTCGACGCTTCGATGGGTGCCGGGGCAGGCCGCTACGGCGCAGCCCCTCGGCCGTCGCCGCGTCGATGACCACGCCCGCCCCCGCCAGTTGTCCGCCGACGACGGCCACCCGCGCGGCGGCGTGAATGCCCTCCGGTCGCGACGACAGAGCCCGGACCGGTAGCAGTCGCAGCGCCTCCGCCACCGCCGGCCCTCCGAGTCGCACCCGCTCGCCATCGGTGCCGCCCGTCACACGACCGGTGGCCACCGACACCGGCGGCAAGGACAGCCCGCCCGTCGAGCGCTCCAGCACGTTCGCCGCGAACCGCGCCGCTTGCGACGGCGTGGCGAACACCACCAGCCCCACCACCCCGAGGTCGACCCGCGCCGCACCACCGAGGTTGGCGGTCCAGGACTCCCAGGCGGTAGTCACCGCGGCCGGCAACGCCGCGCCGTCGCCGTGCGCGCGGAGTCCGGCCAAGCCCACGGCCACCACCGTCGCGTCGACCGGGTTGGCCCGCGGGACCGTCAGTCGCCGGTCCACCGCGTCGTCGTCGGCGACGGGGACCAGGGCGCCGGCGAGGCAGGTGATCACGTCCCAGGCCCGCAAGGCCCCGAGAGAAGCCCGGAGGGAGGCGGCCACCGCAATCCCCACGTCGCCGCGGAGCAGACCCTTGGCCTGCTCCGCGGAGAGCCCGGCCGCCACCAGGCGCTTGGCGTCGGTGAACCGGCCGAGGCCGGGCAGCACGACGGCCCAGGCGTCGGGATCGGCCACCAGGGCCTCGACCGCGGCGGGGATGCCCTCGTCGAGCAACTGGGGCGCGCACAGGCGAAGGACCAGCGACTGGTCGTCGGCGGTGCCCTTACGCGCGGCGATCCGCCCGAGCGCAGCGCCCGTCGCCTGACGGAATGCGCTGCTCGCCGCCGCCACCTGCTCCGGCGAGGCCGTGCCCCCGGTGACGGCGTGGACCAGCCCCAGGTCGAGGCCCGTCGAGAACGCGGCCGGAGGGCACACGAACGAGAGTGCCGAGTTCGCGACGCTCCCCAACAGCGCCGGGGGCGGGCAGCCGGCCCGGGCCGCCTCGAGGATGGCCAGCACCAGGCGTGACTGCATCAGCCGTGCCACCCGGGCCAGCGCGACACCGCGGGGGGCGGGTAGCAGGGCTTGCACCTGCCGGACCTGCTCCGCGACGAGCGCGCTGGGCGCCGCGAAGAGACCGGCCGTGGTTCTCGCGTAGGCCAAGGCCACCGTGACCATCGCCCCCGGCGACACGGCACCCCCCTCCGACAACAGTCGCTGCAGCAGTGCGACGAGCGGGTCGCTGGCGAGTTTCCGGGTCTCCTCCTCGGCCGACACCGCCCGCAAGTCGGCCAAGGCCTCGTCGAGGGCGCCGCGCAGCGCCCGCTCCGTGGGCCCGGCCAGCAGGCCACCGCAGGCGACGGGCACCTGGGGTGGCGAGCGCCCGTCCGCCGACGCGCGCAGCCCGGGGAGCCCATCGGCCAGCGTCGGGAGCGCCGCCAGCGCCGCCGCCACCACCACCCCCTCTGCGCGCGGCAGGAACCGCGCGCCGCGGAAGAGGCGGCCGGCCAGCTCGAGGTTCACGGGGTAGTCTCCTTCGCAGACTCTACCAACTTTCCCTCCGCGGGTGTGGTGCCGGGGCATCTTCCGGGCACGGACCTGCCGCCATCGCGCAACAATCCTACGTAACTCGCGGCGGTGGTAGCCCCGGGCTGCCGCGCGGCGAGCGCCTGGACACGCGCCGCCACCGCCTCGGCGGGCAGGGACGCGACCGGGGCGATGGCTTCGATTCGACCCGCGACGTCCCGTTCGACGCACTCGGCGCCGGCGCACGCGTCGCGCCGGGCTCGCCACGACGCCGATGCCAGCCTGCCTCGTGACAGCACCAGCGCGGCCGAGAACTCGCCGGACGAGGTCAATTCCGGGTCGTTGTCGTCCAGGGTGGCCTCGAGGTTCCACGCCGAGGGCCCGCCCGTCCACCGTCCGTTGGCCACGGTGCGGCGCGTGTCGCGCGGCCCGGCGTAGAGCGGCCAGCTGAGGTTGCCATCGTCGCGACCCAGCGCGGGTGAGAGCACCGGCCACAAGAGGTCGTGGAGCGCGAGGCCGGGCGTGCCGGCCAGTCCGCGCACCTCGAGCACCTCGCCCGAGGGAAAGGCACGGAGTTCCACGCAGTCGTCGGCAACCACCGCGCCCCCGCCCCCGTCCATGCAGACCAACCAGCCGACGCTGCCGTCGCGGAAGGCCTCCGCGTAGTGCAGGCTCAGCCTACCTTCGCACCGCGTCGAGGGGACCTCCTCCAGGGTGAACGTCCACGCCTGCGCGTCCGCACGCCCCCCGCCACCGACCGCGCCGTGGGGCAGGCAGGCCGAGAGCGCGCACAAGGTCAGCAGCACTAGCCGTCGCGCACTTGGCGCAGGCGGTCGTCGTCGACGATGATCACCCGCTTGCCCTCGGTGATGATGTGCCCGTCGCGACGCAGGTCCAAGATCGCGAAACTCACCGTTTCCCGGGTGGCACCGATGAGGTTGGCAATTTCCTTGTGCGTGAGTTTGAGGTTCACGATCGTCCCGCGGCTGTCGCGCACGCCGAAGTCGTGCGCCAGGTCGAGGAAGAGGGCCGCCAACCGGGCGTGCGCGCTCTTGAAGAGCAGGCTTTCAACACGGTTCTCGAGGCGCTGCCGCCGCTCCCCGACCAGCCGGATCATCCGCATCGCCAAGGGCGGGTGCCGCATCATCACCCGCACGAAGTCGGCCTTCGGAACCCGGAAAAGCTGGACGTCTTCGTAGGCCTCGGCGGTGGTGTCGTGCGGTGCTTCGCTCACCACGCCGAGTTCGCCAAGCAACTGGTCACGCGTGAAAAACCCCAGGGTGAGCTCCCGGCCCTCGTCGTTGCTCTTCGCCAACTTCACGATACCGGAACGGATCAGATAGATGCTGGTGGTCAGGTCGCCGGGCTCCCAAATCATGGACTTCCGGCGTAGATCGACCGTTTCACCCACCTGCTCCATCAGGCTGAGATCCCGCTCAGTCAGGTCGCTAAGAATAGGAGTCTGGCGGATGAACCAGGCTTTCGTCTTGGGCAGCAAGCCATCGCCTCTGGGCCGAGTCGGCTGCCCGGCGCTGGCTACATGTAGCACGGAGGCGCCACGGCGCATGGGAACGGTACGCGATGCGGTGGTCCTCGCCGCCGGCGGTGGACAACGCATGGGGCTGCCGAAGGCCCGCCTCCTGGTCGACGGGGTGCCGCTGTTGCTCCAGCACGTCGAGCGCTTCCAGGGCGCCGGACTGGTGGTCACCGCCGTGCTCGGCGCCGACTTCGACGACATCGCGGCGCTGTTGCCGCGCACGGTCCGCGTGGTCCGGAACCCGCGGTGGGCCGAGACGGATCCCGCCCACTCGGCATGGCTCGCCCTACAAGACCTCGGCGACTGCTTGCTCGCGCCCGTGGATACGCCGCCGGCGTCCCCGGGGACCCTGCAACGGCTCCTGCGAGCCGACGGCGACGCCGTCCCCAGCTTCGACGGTCACGATGGGCACCCCGTGAGGCTCTGCGCGCCGCACCGCCCCGGACGGCTCGACGAACGACTCGCGGGCGCCCCGCGCTTGGCGGTCGACGACCCCGCCTGCGTGCTGAACCTCAACACGCCGGCGGACCTCGCGACCTGGCGGGCAGTTAGGCCGCGCCCGTGACTCGCTCCATGAAACGCACGTTGTGGCTGGGCCTCGCCATCCTGGTGTTCATCGTGGGCAGCGCCCTGGCCT
>CAYHRZ010000201.1:0-9000 GCA_964359125.1 uncultured Klebsiella sp.
CCTCCCCCATCGGCTCGGCGGTGACCGCGAAGCCCCGGTCTTCGAGCATCTGCTTCATCCGGGGCACCACGCGCGCGTTGTCGCCCCGGGTGGGGTCGTAGGCGACGAGGATCGACTTCGGCGAGAAGGGCAACGCGAACCGCGGAGGGCCGCCCGAATACCCCCCGGTCAACCCTCGGTCAACCACGGAACACGGTCAAACGGCGGTCAACCTGCTTGACCCCTCACCCCCGTAGGCGGTACACCCCGCCCCGTCACGAGGATGCTCATGTCTCGCTGGATGATCAACGTCCGAGGAAACTCCTTCTCCGCCGCCTCGATGGAGGAGTTGAAGCAACTCGCCCGCAAGGGAGACCTCGGTGGTGGCGACATCGTGCAGCCCCCGGGCGCCTCGGAGTGGCTCTACGCCGTGGAGATCCCCGAGCTGAAGGCCAGCTTGCGCGCCGACCCCGCAGACGGGATGGAGTTCGTCGACGCGGCGCCGAGCGGCGTGTCGCCGGTGGTGAAGGGCATCTTCGCGGGCGTGCTCGCCGTCGCCTCGATCGGCATGTGGAGCTACGCCCTCTCCGTCAAGAACAGCATGCCCCAGGCCGACCAGCTCGAACTGATCGGCGAGCACGGTCTCTCCTTCTCGGAGGTGCTCGTCACCGCCGACAACGCGCAGCTGGTCGGCGACGCGGTCGGCACCGCCAGCCCGGTGGGGCCGCTGCCGAAGAACAAGAAAGCCGAGCTCCTCGCCAAGCGCGGCAACTGGTACAAGCTGCGCTACGAGGGGAAGGAAGGCTACGCCCCGGTCGACGCGGTGATCCCCGCCTACTACTTCGCGGACGAGCGGACCAAGCTCGACTACGACCCGCTCTACAACCCCGACAAGTACGTCTACGTGATGAACAGCTCGTGGATGATGCCTGCCGAATACACAAAGAAAAACGCCAGCATCATGTCGTTCATGCTCCAGAACGACAGCAAGTTCGGCATGACCGACCTGCGCATCGTCGCGACGCTGAAAGACGCCAACGGCGGCGTCCTCGAGCAGAAAGAAGTGCCTGTGGAGGGGGTGATGGGCGCCAACCGCAGCGAGATGATCGGCACGCTCTTGCCCGCCAACAAGACCGAGCAGCCCCGCGTGATGCTCACGACCGACATGATGCTGATGATGGAGACGGATCCCAAGGTCGGCGAGCGCTGGCTCGACGGCGTGGAGGTGATCCTGCCCTCGGCGCAGGTGTCGGAGGCCTCGGTGACGTTGGTGGAAGTCCGGGCCGTCCCCCCCGAGGGCTAGGGCGCTACCAGCTGAGCTCGAACCAGTCGCTGGGGTTGTAGCCGGCGTAGGGGTAGCCCCAGCCGTCGGGGAAGTGGTCGCAGTAGTAGTCGGGCTCCCCGCACCACCCCACGCCGAAGCCCAGTGTGAACGTGTCGAACGACAGCCCCAGGGCCGTGATCGAGAGGTCGATCTGCACCGTGCTGGCGTCGGGGTAGCTCACCGCCGGGTCGGCCAGCGTGGTGAAGGAGCTGGTGGAGAACTTGTAGCCGCGGAGCGAGCCCAGCCCCGACTGCGCCACGAGGATGTAGAGGTCGTAGTCGGCGCCGCTCGACTCGGCCCAGGCCTCCACGAAAAGCGTGGCGGCCTCGTACGGAGCCGCCGACGAGAGCCGGATTTGCAACAGGTCGCCGTCCACGCGCCAGGTCCCGTTGACCACGTCGAAGCCTTCGCCGTTGACGGTGTCGCCCAGGGGATCGTCGAGGTCCGAGACCGACACGAACGGCCGCTCGCCCAGCGTGAGCGGGAAGCTGGCGACGTAGCTGCGCAGGCTGTCGACCAGGGTGAGTTCCAGCACCACCGTGTCGCCGGCCACCCCGCCGCTGACCAGCACCTCGAAGTCGTCGACCGTCTCGGTGTCGCCCACGCCCAGCGTGCCCACCGTCTCCGTGTTGCCACCAGCCGTGACGGTGGCGGTGCTGGCAGCGCCGATGCCGAGCGTCGCTCGCACCTGGCCCGACATGGCCTCGTCGCCGGTGTTGGTGACGCGGAAGGAGAGCTCGGCGCCCTCGTCGGGGTCGAGGACGCCGTCGCCCCCGTCGTCGTCGATCTCCAGGCCGGTGACCTTTGCCACTGGGAACGGCACGGCGAACGACAGCGACTCCGTCCACTCGTCGACCCCGTCGGTGAGCCAGAGTTCGGCCGTGACCGGCTCGGAGTCGGTGTGGGTGCTCGCCACTTCGAAGCTGAACAGTCCCGACCAGGACAGGGTCTCGCCCCGCTCGAAGACGTCGGGATCCAGCAGCGCCGGGCCACCGCTGGTGACGGTGAGCTCCGCGTCGGTGGACACCAGGGTGGCCTCGACGGGACCCGCGCTGTCGGCCCCTCGGTTGAGCATGTCCAACCAGACCGTCACGCCCGTGCTGCCCGGGTCGAGGTTGGAAGGATCCGTGCCGTAGTCGGTCACCTCGGGCGCCGGCGGCTCGGGGAGGTAGACCACGCCCTCCGCCTCGGTCGACACGGCCGTGGGCACGTCGGTCGACACGTAGTCGACCCCGCCGTAGTTGATGCTGAACTCGGGGACCGATCCCCCCTCCGCGGTGTCGACCCGGAGCCACCAACGTCCGCCTCCGGCCGCCGGGGGCAAGTCCGCCCAGGCGTCGGTGATGTCGACCGAGTGCGTCGTCTCGCCCTCGGCCGCCTCGCCCGCGAACACCACCTGCTCGTAGTTGGGCGCGTCCAGGCTACCCACGCCCACGCTGATCTGCACGCTGCCCGTGGCGAAGTTGTCGAAGGTGAAGCTAGCGGTGCTCGCCCGCCCCACCAGGAGGTTGGTGTCGAGCACGACCGGGTCCCCCGCGTGGCTGACGGTCACCGTCAGCGGCAAGTACCGGTTGTCGGCGGTCGACGCGCTCACCGTGAAGGGGAACTCGGCGCTACCCGCACTCGCCGGGCCGATCGTACCGATCTCTGCCTCGATGCTGCTGAAGCTCGCGCCGCCTTCCGGCAGGTCCACGCTGACGGAAACCCCGTTCGCATCCACCGTGGACGGGTTGCTGACGGTGACCGTGAGCACGCCCGACTCGCCCGGGCCCACCACCTCCGGCGTGGCGGCGACCGATGCGGAAACGTCAGCCCCGAGACCGGTGACAGCCACGTCGTCGATGTACCAGTCGTCGGCGCTCTGGCCCACGTAGTGCCACGCAAGGTAGATGGTCTGCCCGGCGTAGGCGGAGAGGTCGTACACCGCGCTGCGCGCCCAGGCGCCGTCGCCGGGGTTGGGCAGGGGATTGGCTACGGCGGTGTAGTCGCCGTCGTCGGGGTCGCGGCTGCCGGTACTCACGAACAAGCTGTGACTACCCTTGCTGCCACTCGCGCCGTATTCCTGCCAGGTGAGCTGGGCGCTCTGGGCCGTGCCCAGGTCGATGGCCGGCGAGATCAGCCAGTCGTCGAGTTCGTCGATGCCGTCGATGCCGCGGGGGTGAGCCACCGAGTAGGTGCCGCCGTGGGCCTGCGCGGTGCTGACCTCCCAGCCATAGCCGTTGAACCCGTCACTCGCGTTGGCCCACCCGAGGCTCGACAAACGCGCGCTCTCGCCGTCGCCCGGCTCGAAGTCTTCGACGAACGGGAACGCCCGCCCCACCACGCTCACCGCCAGCGAGAAGGGGTCCCGTTCGCCCTCCTCCGGCAGACGAGACAACGCCGACGGCGCGCCTAGGTCGGCCGCCTCGAAGTAGTATTCTAACGCCGGGGATCGCACCGCGCCACCATCGACCGTCGCCGACCACGCGCCGTCGGCCTCCGCCATCGCCACCGGGGTGAACGCCGCGTTGCCCTCGGTGCGGTAGTACACGCGCACGCTGGCCACGCCCTCGTCGTCGCTGGCCGCGACGCTGAGTTCCACGTCGCTGCCCTCGGTGGGGCTCGCCGGCGGCGTGTGTTCGAGTTCCGGCCCGGCGTAGACGGTGTCGACCGCCGAGTCCTCCACGGGTTCGCAGGCCTGGAACGCAAGCAGCAGCACCATCATTCGCGCCCCTCGAACAGCCAGCACGCAGTGAAGCAGATGTGGGTGACGATGTTCCCGTTGAGGTCCTGGAGACCGATGCAGTCGTAGCCACCGGGGCAGTCCTTCTGGGTGTCACACTCCACGCCGCAGTAGCCGGCGTAGCAGTAGTTGCCCCCGCCGCCGCAATCTTCCGTTTCTTCGCAGTCGCGGCAGTAGTAGCCCCCGGCCTCGTAACAGTCACCGTTGGGGGAGCAGAACTCGCCAAGGCCACAGTCGAGGTGGGTGTCCGTGCACTCGCCCACCTCGCACACCGCCGAATCGGTGTTGCAGTAGTCGCCGAACATGCAGTCGCTGTCGGTCTGGCAGCCGCTCACGCAGGTGTTCTCGGGCCCGCAGTATTCCTCGATGCCGCATTGTAGGGAGGTGGCGCAAGTCTGGGCCACGCACTGCCCCTCGATGCACTGCTCGCCGAAGGCGCAGGGCTCCTCCTCCGAGCACACGGCCTTCGTCGAAACGGCACAGCCAGCGAGGCTCAGCCAGAGGGCGATCATGTTCCGCTCCGGATCTTGTACTCGACGAGCAGGTACTGCTCGCTCTCCGGCAACTGCTCGTACTCGAAGTGGATCGCGTTGCGCTCCTCGATGTAGGTGTAGTCGACGTCGAGGGTGAGGTCGCGAATCTTGCTCTCGGTCTCCGCCGTCGCGTAGAGACCCACGGCCAGGCTGTCGAGTTGGGGGTAGGCGCTGAGCGTGAACTCGGCCTGCAACCCGGAGAGCGTGAGCCCGAGTTGGCTCACCAGCGGCGAGAAGTCTTCGTCGCAGATGCTGTCGACGAGGCCGCCCGTCTTGGACACGGCGTCGACGTACCGGTGGCCGTAGGCCGCGTTGCCGCTGTCGCTGGAGCAACTCGGCTCGCCGTCGAAGGGGGGTGGACTGTCGCCCACGACCGCGGAGACGTTCATCAGCGCGTGGTCGCGGTAGGCCGCCTCGCCCTTCTTGTCGGCGAAAGCACGGAGGTACCAATCGACCGGCTCTGGGCTGCTGTCTTCTTCGTCGCTCACGACGAGGATGCTGAGGTTCGCCTCGTCGCGCAGGATGCCCGTGTTGTGCTCGGCCACGTCTTCGTCGTAGAGCGCGGCGTAGGCCGCTTCCAGGCCCATCTCCAAGCCCGATCCGCTGGTGCCCTGGGCGACCATCTCGCTGAATATCTCCGCTGGGCCCTCGGTCTCGTCGGTGAGCAGCAGCACGTCGTTGTTGAGCGTGAAATCGGCCCCCAGCGCCACGTCCGCCGCCACGCCACCGTTGGCCGCCGCGTCGGTCGAGCGCGCGAACACCAGGGTGCCGCCCGCCGCGATGGTGGTGCCCCCGGGGACGGCAACGGCGTTGCGCCCGTCGTCGATGACCCACCAGCCGCCCAGGTCGACGGCGGCGGCGGAGACGTTGGTCAACTCGAACCACTCCCCCTGGTCGTCGGCCACCCCCGCGGGGTCCGCCATGAACTCGGTGACGATCACCGCGCCGTAGGCGTCGTTCGGCCCTGTGCCCTCGGCCACGCCGCAGCTTGGGTTGGCGGCGCCCGGCGTGCCGCTGCCGCTCACGCACCACTTGCCCTGGGCGTCGTTGCTCACCGCGTTGTACCAGGACGGATCGAGGGCGTAACTCACGCCCTCGGCGACGGCCCAGTCGCTGTCGTAGCCCACGCGCTCCACCTCGGTGCCGTCGGCGTTGACCAGCACGATCTCGTCGTCACCGCCGATGAGGTGGCCCTGGAACTGCTGCTGCTCCATGTCGGTGGTCACCACGCCCACCTGCCAGTCCACGTCCGCGCTGTCGAAGTACTGGATGAAGCTCTGGAAGTTCGTCGCCAACTTGCCCTGCTCCTCGATCATCGAGCAGGAGTTGTCGACCACCAACAGCACGTCGACGACGTTCTTCCGCTGCTGCTGGAACACGTCGATCTTGGTGAGTTGGGTGAAGGTGTTCTCCGTGCAGCCGCCGAGCGCCATCACACCAAGGACGAGGATGAACCCTCGTGGAAAGGGACTACTCACTGACGGCCTCCTCGCTCTGGCTTCCCGCACCGGCCACCAGGCCCTCCATCCCGCGGAACAAGACCGCATCCGCCACCGCCGGCGTCTGCGCCACGAGGTGGAAACTGGTGAACAAGACCTGCCCGTTGCCGCTCACGAAGCGCACCGCCACCGGGGCGTCGTCGACCTCCTCGTAGAGCGTGGCCCCTTCGGGCTGGTACTCGATGTCGGCAGTCAGCAGCACCTCCACCTCGCTGCCCACGCTCTCGATCGCCGCGAACGCGGAGAAGTTGAAGCTGACGTTCGCGACCGAGCTTCCGAGCGCTTCCCTGAGTTTCTCGTCGGGGACGTCGGCAATCACCTCGTCGGCCGCCCCCGCCTGGGCGCCATCGACCACCGTGTCGTCGCCCACGAACTCGATGGCGTCGGGCCAGCAACTCTCCACCAGGTCGTAGGCCCAGTCGCCCACGTAGAGCGACCCACCACCCTCCACGAAGTCGCACACGTTCGGCACTGCGTCCTCGTCGAGCAACAACGCGTCGTCGGTCTCCAACGTGAAGTTATAGCGGTAGGCGTTGAACCCCCGGGTTCCCGAGTTGACGAAAACGGCGTTGTAGGTATCGATCTCCCAGTCGAGGTCCGCCGTGACACTGGTGAGCAGCTGCTCCACCGTGCGCCCCGGGTCGTCGCGCTGGGGACGCTCGTCGCCCACCCACCACGTGGCCTGGTCGATGTAGCCGTTGTAGGCCACGCTCCCCACCTCGTTGCGGGTGAGCGGCGTCTGCACGTCGTCGAAGTCCCCCTGAACCACGGCGATGGCGTCGAGCGACACCTCGGTGAAGCCCTGATCGGTGCATCCCAGCAGCAGGATCATTCCAGCACCACCGTGCCGGTGGTGAGCACGTAGGACTCGCTCTCCGTCGTCACCGAGCTGAAGGTGAAGCCCACCGCTCCACCCTTGATGTAGGAGTAGGCGGTGAAGGTGCAGGGGCTGGCGACCAGTTCGCTCAGTTCGGCGGACGTGTAGGTGTGCTCGCCGTCGTCCCAGGGCAAGGATCCCACGTAGCCGCTGGCCCCGTTGGGGTCCACCAACTGCCCGGAGATGCTCGTGACCCAGTACGCGTCGGGGTAGGTCTGGGCGGGCGTCCAAGTGTAGGTGAGGTCCTCAGCCCGGTTGTGCGTGAAGTTCCCCCACCACGCCGGCGTGAGCAGCGAGTAGTCGGCGGGCACCGTGGGCTGCGCGCCCACTACGATCTCCTCGGGGATGCCGAGGTCCTCGTTGCCTTCGATGTGCAGGTCGTAGAGTTGGTCGAAGCAGTAGTCGTCGAGGGTCACGTCGGCGGTGTAGTAGATCGCGCCGTCGGAACCGTCCACGTAGCGGTCGAGGGTCACGATGTTGCACGCCGACTCGAACCACACGTGGTCGCCCACGTCCACCGTCTCGTTGGACGGGCAGTCGGCCGTGCCACCCGAGGAGAAGGTCTCGAAGACGCCGTTGGCGTCGTAGGGCTGCGGGCCGCCGCCGCAGGCGGGGTCGCTGGAGCAGTCACTGTCGTAGCAGTCGGTGTAGCCGTCGTTGTCGTCGTCTGCCCAGTTGGTGCAGTACAACTCCGGGTCCGGCGGGCAGGGGGGATCCAGCGGCAGGTAGAACACCGCGCCCGCGCGGACGTACTCCGTGATGTCGCCGGTGGTGTTGTCGATGCCGCGGAGCACGTAGAACCAGCGGGAGATGCCGAGCTGGCCGATGTCGATGGCCGCGTCGACGACGTTGGTGGCGTCTTCGATGAACACCCCCTCGCCGTCGGTTTCCACCAGGACGTCGCGAGTGCCCAACTCGGCCGCGTTGGACACCGTCATAGTGCCATACAGGTTCTCGGCGTCGATCACCGTGAGGTTGTCGATCACGATGTCTTCCTTCTCGTCACCGTACTGGAAGAAGCGGATCTCGCTCTCGTCGGAGAAGTGGGTGTCGCGACCGACGATTGTGAACGAGGTGGTTTGACCCTGGGTCACCTCGGCCGGCGTGAAGCTGGCACTGAGGCCCACCCGGTCCACCGAGAAGGCGCCGTACTGCGTGACGAGGTCCGGGCCATTCTCGACGAACACGTCGCGGGCGCCCGGGATGGCGTCGGGGGAGACGGTCACGTCCGCCACGAGGAAACTCTCGCTGAGCACGTCGACGGCGGTGACCTCGATGCCCTCGCCAAACCCCGCCCAGGTGGTGGCGCTCACCCACTCCGTGTTCTGCCCCACGAACTCCACCTGGATCGACTCCCCGATCTTGGCGCGCGTGGGGCTGATCACGAAGCTGTCGTCCACCAAGGTCAGGGCGTCGTCGATGATGAAGTCGCCACCCGAGACGTCGAGCTCCGCGTTTCGCGGGCCGAGTTCCGCGTCGCCGGCGACCGTGAGCACGGCCGACGCCGTCCAGCCGTCGAGCACGGTGAAGCTCTCGACCGTGACCCCCGCGCCCAGCGACAACCCCTCGTCGCCGAAGTCGAAGATCGAGGCGCCAGCGGTGATTCTCGCGTTCACCGTCGTCCCGCGGCCAGCCTCGGGGGGCCAGAAGGCCAGCGTGTTGTCGCTCGACTCGGCGCGGTCCTTGGCCTCGTTCGCCGGCGAGGCCTCGCAGGCTGCGAGTACCAGGAGCGGCGCGACGAGCAGGGCGTGGGGGAGGAAGGTGCGCATGCGGGCTCCGGGCAGGGCGCCGCGAGTATACCCGTGGTCGGGCCCCGCTGCGACCACGGGTAGACGAAGGGGCGGCGGCGGTCTACCATGAGCCCTCGGTCGGAGACCCCCGTGACCCTTCTCGCCCTGTTGCTCGCCTGCCCCCCCGAGGGTGCTGCCGACATCGACCTCGATGGCGACGGGACATTCCTGGCTGACGACTGTAACGACGAGGACGCGGCGATTCACCCCGGCGCGGCGGAACTCTGCGACGACATCGACAACAACTGCGACGGCGACGTCGACGAGGGGCTGTTC
>CAYHRZ010000202.1:0-7880 GCA_964359125.1 uncultured Klebsiella sp.
CAACGACCAGGACGGTGACGGACACGACGCCGCCTCCTACGGCGGCGACGACTGCAACGACCTCGACGCGACGAAGCTCGACGCCGACGATTGCGGCGTGGGAGGCGTCGACACGGGCGACACCAACGACACCGACACGCCCGGCGACACCAACCAGGACACGGGCGACAAGGTCCAGACGGAGGGAGGCTGCGGGTGTGACAGTGGCACGGGCGCGGCGGCGATGCCCGCGCTCCTCGCGGCGGCGGCGTTGCTCGGACGTCGGCGCCGCGGCTAGGGCGTCGCGGCGAGAGTTCGCGGGGCGGGGCGGCCGGTCGGCCTGCCCTACGAGCCCATCACGAACCGCAGAGTTCCCCCGGGCACCAACTCATGGTGCTGGAACGTGGGCTCGTCGACGACCCGCCCGTTGAGTTCCACCTGCTCGACGACCCGGCCCGAGCCGACCTTCTCGACGAGAAAGCTGCCACCGAGGACCGGGAACTCCGCGCGGTCGAAGACCGGGGCGCCGAGGACGTACGTCGCCGTGCCCGCCACCGGGTAGAAGCCCAGGGCAGCGAAGATGTACCAGGCCGAGAGGGTGCCGGCGTCGTCGTTGCCCGCAAGGCCGTCGGGGTCCACGTGGTACTGGCTGTCCATCACCCAGTCCACCCAGCGGACAGTGGCCGCGCCGTCACCCCAGAGTGCGAACAGCCAGGGCGCGTGGATGTCGGGCTCGTTCCCGTGCCAGTAGTAGGCGCCCGGCCCGAAAACTTCCCCCTCGTAGCGCGCCTCGGTCATGAACCACTCGAGCCGCTCGCGGGCGGCCTCCTCCCCGCCAAGTAGCGCTGCGAGGCCATCGGCGTCCCACGGCGCTAGGTACAGGTACTGCTCAGCGTTGCCCTCGACGAACTCGTCTTCCCAGGCCAAGGGGTTGAGGTCGTCGCTGAAGCTGCCATCCGAGTAGCGACCGTGAAAGTATCCTTTTTCGTGATCGAATACGTTGCGGTAGCGGTAGGATCGCCAACTGAAGTGCGCGGCGCTCTCGTGGTCGCCGATCGCCTCGGCCGCCTGCGCCAGCGCGTCGTCCGCCCAGGCCAACTCTTGGAGCCAGGCCACGCTGCCGCCGAAGAGATCCGCAGGGAGCCAGCCCAGCGTCTCCACCTCGGGGATGCCTGGTCGGCCATTGTATGGGAACGAGCCGTCCCCCCGAGCCTGGGCCACCATCCGCGGCCAGGCCTCGTCGACCGGCCACCCGGGCACACCCTTCACAATCGCATCGGCGAGGGCGATGTCGGCCGGGGCGCCAATCATGCTCCCGCCCTCGTGCTGGGCGACCGGCCAGCGAGGGAAGGCGCCGCCCTGCTCGGACATCCGCAGCAGGGACGTAGAGAAGTCGGCAGCCTTCGCGGGGTAGAATAGGTTGTACGCCGGGTGAGCGGTACGGTAAGTGTCCCACAGCGATAGGTCGGAGTGCCAAACGAAGCCCTCCGCATCGTGAATCGCTCCGTCAAATCCAATGTAACGACCGTCGTGGTCGCTGTACTGTGTGGGCATCTGAAGCAGGTGGTAGATCGCGGTCTGGAAGATGACTTGCTGGTCGTCCGTGCCACCCTCCACTGCAAATGCGCCCAGGGCTTCGGTCCAGGTCGCCTCGGCGGCGCTGGCGGTGGCTTCGATGTCCTGGTCGGCGCCCAACTCGGCCTGCAGGGTGGCACGGGCGGCGTCGACGTCGACCAGCGACACGCCCACCCGCACGCGCACCTCCGGACTGTCGAAGCGCAAGACGGCGCCCACCTCGGCCCCCTCCGCAGCGACAGGAGCGCCCGGCAGCACGTCGCCCTCCGTCCAAGTGGAGGCCGACGAGAACGGCGTGTCGAACACCGCCCAGAAGTACACCGGGAACGCGCCGCCGAAGCTGTCGTCGTTGGTCATGAACCCCGACACGACGTTGTCGGAAACGCGGATGGTGGCGCCGAGGTTGGTGCCGTAGAGGTTGTAGCCGAGGTCGATGACGAGGGTGGCTACACCGCCGGTAGGGAAGGTGTAGCGGTGGTGACCCGCGTGCATGGTGCTGCTCAACTCAGCGCGCACCCCGTTGCCCAGGCTCACGGCGTAGTAGCCGGGCCGCGCCTCTTCGCCCTCGTGGCTGAACGTGGTTCGCCAGTCGTCGGGGTCGCGAACCGTGTCGGGGAGGTCGACGCCGGGGAAGAAGAGGATGTTCCCCAGGGCCGGCACGCCCACGCCGTGCATGTGCGTGTGCGAGAAGCCCTCGACGTGGGTGTCGGTGTAGTAGTAGCCGCCACAGTGGAGGGGCCCGATGCCCCCGCTAGCCAGCGACGTGTCGGGTCCGAGTTTCACCATGCCGAAGGGGACGGTCGCGGCGGGCGTGGCCGACCCGACGCGGAACCCGGGGCCACCCGTGGCGATGAACGGGTCCACCAACTCCACGGGCGTGGCGGGGGCCGACGGCAGATCCGCACAGGCCAGGGCGAGGAGGGTGAGCACGCCGACATCGTACCCCGGCACGGGGCGATAGTAGCAGCGCTTCCCCGCCGGGCCGATGAACATCACCACCTACAACGTCAACAGCGTCCGGGCCCGCCAGGGCGCCCTGCTGCACTTCCTCGACGACCGCGCCCCCGACGTGGTGTGCCTGCAAGAGCTCAAGTGCGTGGAGGAGGAACTACCTTGGAAAGAGCTTGGTGCTCGTGGCTACCACTGCGCTGCGCTGGGCCAGAAGACCTACAACGGCGTGGCCATCCTGTCGCGACATGAGATTACAGGTGTGGAGCGCAATCCCCACTGGCCAGACGACACCCAGTCCCGATCGCTCCTGGGCTGGGTCGGCGGGGTGCGGGTGGTGAACCTCTACGTGGTCAACGGCCAGTCCATCGGCTCCGACAAGTTCGCCTACAAGCTGGAATGGCTCCGCCGACTGCACGCCTGGGTAGCCGAACTCGCGCCCGCGCCGACGGTGATCTGCGGCGACTTCAACATCGCCCCAGCCGACCTGGACTGCCACGACCCCACCGCCTGGAAGGGGGAGATCCTGGTATCCGACGAAGAACGCGCGGCGCTCACCGGGCTCCTGGCCCTCGGCTACAGCGATGCCTTCCGCCACCTGTTCCCCGCGCGTCGGCAGTTCACGTGGTGGGACTACCGCAACAACGGCTTCGAACAGGACAAGGGACTGCGCATCGACCACCACCTGGTTTCGGGATCCCTCTTACCCCGGGTGATCGACTGCACCGTCGACACCGAGGGTCGCGCCCGACCCCAGGCCAGCGACCACGCGGCGGTTACGCTCTTCCTCGCCGACTAGCCGCTAGCGAACCGACAGGACGTCGCTTACCGGCAATCTCGGCTTACGACGTTGCTCGGCGGCCCCTCTGCCAACCGCCACCATCATCAGTGGGACCTGGTGGTCGTCCAGGCCCAGCACGGCCGCGACCCGGGCGGGCTCGAAACCGATCATCGGACACGACGACCAGCCCCGCTCTTGTGCAGCGAGCATGAGCGCCATGCCCGACAACCCCACCGACCGGCAGCACTCGTCGCGCGCCATGCGAGCGTCACCGTAGGCGCGCTGCGTGCCGCCCGCCAGGCGCTCGGCCAACTCGCCGCTGATCGTCCCCGCCGCCGCAGCGGCACGCTGGCGAGTGGCGTAGGCCTCGTGCGCCCGGAGGTCCCCGACCAGGACGAACACCACCGAGGCGGCCTCGACCTTCGGCTGGTCGTTCGCCGCCGCCCTCAACGCCCGCTTCGCGTCCGGGCTACTCACCGCTACAAACCTCGTGAACTGGATGTTGTAGCTGCTGGGTGCCTCCTGCGCGAGCCGGACGAGCTCCTCCACCTCGGCCAGCGGGATCTCCGCCGGCACGTACTGCTGCATCGATACGCGCGCCTCGAGCGCCTCACGAACGGTCATCTCGTCTCCATCTACAAGGGTCGGCGTTCGGCGCGGATCGCCGCGACCATGCCGCGGGTCGCCGTGTACACGCTCATCTCGATCTCCCGGGAGAGCGAAAGTTGCCATGCGTCGAAGGGGTCGAGCACGCCATCCCACAACGACTCGGCTCCCGGCAGGTGGGAGAGCCGGTCCCGGAGGATGGCCTCGGCGACGCGACAGGCCGCCGCGAGGCGATCGCCGACGGGAGCCATCGCCGCGCGGGCGGCCTCGGGGTCCGGCGCGAGGGCGTAGACCGGGCCGAGGTACTCCACCGTCTTGGCCCAGCCGAGCACCACGCGGGCATCGAGCCCTTGAACCAGCAAGACGAGCGGGCGGGTGGCCGAGGCCATGCTGGCGTCGCGCCTGCCGGCCTCCAGGCCCTCACGGAGCGCCGAGGGCACCCCCTTGTGAATGTCCTGGAAGGGCGTGAGGGCGGGCACCAGCCCGTCGCTGAACCGGTCGATCAGGGTCTTCTCGTCGTCTCGACCCAGCGTACAACGCGCGAGTTCCGAGGCGGCCACTTCCCAGCTCGCCACCAGCGCCGTCCCGGGACGCTTGGCGTGCCCGTCGACCTGTTCTTCCAGCTCCTTCCAGTCCTCCTCCATGTCGGCGCTGAACCGCATCCCCACCACCCGCGCGGTCGGGGCGGCGCGATTGCGCAGGCGCGACAGCAGTCCACGAACCGGTGACATCCACGCTCCAGGGCGGGCCGTTATACCCGATCCGGATGCCGTCCGACCCGCCAGAAATCGACAGTGACGCGGCCGCCGTGCGCATCGGGCAACCGCCGCGCGTCGACGCCCTGCCCGCTGCCGGCTTTCTCCCCCGCGAGCCACGCTCCTGGGACGAAACCGGCCTCGACTCGGCACTCGTCGAGCAAGTGATCCTGCGCCTGCTGGCGCGCGAGGGCGCCTCGCAGGGCCGCCAAATCGCACAGGAGCTTGCCCTCTCGCCCACGTTGCTCAAAGACCTGCTCGACGCGATGAAGGGCCAGAAGTTGCTGCAACTGCGAGGCAGCACACAGACCGGCGACTTCATCTGGGAGCTCACGGAGAGCGGGAGAAACACCGCGATCGAGCATCGCAAGCTCAGCGCCTACGTGGGGCCCGCACCGGTGCCCTTCGCCCAGTACGTCCAGAGCGTCCAGGCCCAGACGCTGGCGAACCTGCATCCCACGCGCGACGACCTCGCCCGCGCCTTCGACGACATGACGCTCGGCGCCCGGCTGATCGACGCCATCGGGCCGGCAATCACGTCGGGGCGGGCGTTGTTTCTGTACGGGGAGCCCGGCAACGGCAAGACGAGCATCGCCGAGCGCGTCACCCGGAGCTTCGGCGACACGATCTGGATCCCGATCACCCTCCTGGTCGACGGGCACATCGTGAAGTTGTACGACCCGGCGATCCACGTGCACGCGCCCGCGCCGGCAAAGACCCTGTCCATCCTCGAGCGGCCCGACCGCCGCTGGGTGCGCATCCAGCGACCCACGGTGATCGCGGGTGGCGAACTCACCCTCGACATGCTGGAAATCCAGCGCAACCCCGCCTCCGGGGTGTGCGAGGCACCGCTGCAGCTCAAGGCCAACTGCGGGACCTTGGTCATCGACGACTTCGGCCGCCAGCGGATCGACCCGCTCACCCTCCTCAACCGCTGGATCTTCCCGCTGGAACGACGGGTGGACTACCTGCGACTCCCCGACGGGCGGAAGATCCCCACGCCCTTCGACCCCCTCCTGGTGTTCTCCACCAACATCGACCCCGCGACGCTGGTCGACGAGGCGTTCCTCCGCAGAATCCCCTACAAGATCAAGGTGCCGGACCCCAGCCGGGAAGAATTCGCGGCGTTGGTGACGCGGCTCGCCGGCACAATGGGGGTGGCCCTGCCGGCCGGCTCCGTGGCGTACCTGCTCGATCGGCACTACCGCAGCCGCCCGATGCGCTTCTGCCACCCGCGCGACCTGCTGCAGCAGGTCGTGGACCACGCGCGCTACGCCCAACGCGATGTGGTGGCCAGCGGCGAGGCCTGGGACCGGGCGGTGGCCAACTACTTCGGGACCTCGCAGGGCGCGTGAACGACCGGGTGCCAGTCCTGGTCGTGGGTGGGTTTCTCGGCAGCGGCAAGACCACCGTGGTCCGTCACCTCCTGGCAACCGCACAGGCGCGGGGCACACGGCTCGCGGTGGTCTCCAACGAGTTCGGCGAGCTCGGGATCGACGCCGCGCTGATCGGTGCCACCGGGATGGTGGAGCTCTCGGGCGGGTGCGTGTGCTGCACCCTCTCCGACGAACTCGTCAACACGCTCCAGGACCTGCGCGAGAAGGTCGATCCCGACCAGATCGTGATCGAGTGCAGCGGACTCGCCCTGCCCTTCGACACGCAGCTCCACCTGTACCGCCCGCCGGTGCGCGACTGGGTGGGCGACGAGGCCTGCGTGGTGGTGGTCGACGCGGAGCGCTGGGGCGAGGAGGACGCGCTCTTCGCGGAGCAGGTGCAGAGCGCCGACCTGGTGCTGCTGAGCAAGGTGGATCTCGTCGACGAGGCATCGCGACTGTCAGCACACCGTCGCATGAAACAGCTAGCGAATGACGTAGAGATTATCGATGTGATACATGGAAATGTATCACCCGAGCTGTTGTTCCCCGCGGGGCCGCGGGTCGCACCGCGGCGCGAGCACCACCACCACGATCACCAGCACGCCGACTGGGTGAGCGAGGAACTGGCCGTGCCTGCGGGGATGAGCCTCACCGAGGCCACGGCCTGGATCGAGGCGCGGCGTGGGGTGCGAACGAAGGGCTTCGTGTCGACGTCGGAGGGACCGATGGTGGTGCAGGGGGTGGGCCGGCGGCTGGAACTGGTCCCGCCCGCCCGCGAGATCTCGCGGTCGCTGCTGGGGCGCGTCGTGGTGATCCGGCATCGCTAGTGCGTCACGACGAACGCGTAGACGTCGGTGGTATCGGACATGTCGCAACCCGTGGGCTCGCCGTAGCCCCATGCGGCTACGGCCAGCGCCGACAGCGGGGAGCCGTCGACGTCGACGCTTGAGGACGACACCGGAACGACCTCCACGGTGTCATCGCCCGTGAAAACCAGGCTGTGGCCCTCGACGGGCAGGCAGTCCCCCCGCTCGGTAGCGACCACGTCCCCCGGCGTAACCGCCAGTCCGGGCAGGTCGTCGGGCGCCAGGGCGCCGCCCCAGGCACCTTCGTCGGCGGCCGCCACGAGTGCTCCGTCGCGGGTGAGCGCGAAGCCCGCCACGTCGCCCCAAACCATCCGGTAGCGGTACACGGCGTGCACGACGTCGCCGACCGCGACGCCCATGTCGGGAGTGATGTCGCCACCGTCGGCGTCGAGCGCCACGATACCCAGGTGCAGCACCGTCCCCAGGCCGTCGTCGACCACCACGCTGCGACTGCACTCGCCCGGCGTGTCGTCGAGGGCGATCACGGTGCCAGCTACCTCGATGTCCACGTCGTTGCCGGTGCTGTCGCGGCGGCCGTCGAGGCACACGGAGAGGTCACCGCGGTCCACGGCGGCGCAACAGAGGAGCAGGGTGATCATGGCGCGGTCTCCGGCTGTTGACCATGCAAGCACCGTGCCAGAATTCGCCGTCAGCGCAGGCGAACCCCGCGGATCCACACTTCCTCGGGATCCGCCAGCACGCCGGGATCGACCAGTGGGTCCCGGGCCAACACCAGAAAACTTGCGTCCTTGCCCACCTCGATGCTGCCGAGGGTGGGAAACCCCCAGTAGGCGGCCGGAGCGGCGGTGCCGGCGGCGAGGATTTCCGCCGGGGTGAGCCCGGCGGCGGCCAGCAGGGCGATCTCCGCCGGGTCGATGCCCGGGGTGCGGGTGTTGCCAAAGTCGGTGCCGTACAGCACGGTGGCACCCGCGGCGCGCAGGGCGCGGAGGTTCTGCGTGGTGGTGGAGCCGCCGCCGAAGGCCGCGAGGGTGGA
>CAYHRZ010000202.1:7890-8956 GCA_964359125.1 uncultured Klebsiella sp.
GAGATCACCGCGCCGTCCCGCCAGGACGAGACGGTGCCGCTCGACAGGGCCTCGGTCGGCGTGTGCGCCAGCGCGTCGGCTCCCGCGGCCGCGGCGCGGGCGGCCGCGGCGTCGGCCAGGGCGTGTGATACCACCCGGAGGCCGTGGGCGTGGGCGCGCCCCGCTGCCGCAAGCAACACATCGTCGCCGAGTTGGGGGCCGGTGGTGACGGGGAGCTTGATCACGCCCGCGCCGCCCCCATGCAGGGCGTCCACGGCTGCGATGGCCGCGTCGGCGTCGGCACACTCCAGCCCGTACCCGTCCCGCCCCCAGGACTGGGTGGGATAACCACCGACTGCGGTCACCATCGGTCCGGAGGCCAGCAGCCGCAGGGGCTGGTGAGGGTCGTCGAGGGCCGACACCGGGGCGGCGAGATCCACGGCAGCGGCCACGCCGCCGGCAGCCATGTCCTCGACGGCGGGGAGGTAGGCCAGGTGGACGTGGCTGTCGATGAAGGCGGGCACGATGTATCGCCCTGATACATCGTGAGCCGACCCCAGAGCGGACGCCTCAGGCGGCGATATCAAACTAATACTGCCTTTATTCACTGTAATCGTGAACATCCCCTGTCCCACGATGGTAGCGCCGTGCAACACCATGGGCGGGGCTAGGCCGGCACCGGATGTGTCAGTCGACGAGTCGGCAAGGGTGGCGGCACAGGCCAAGAGGGCGGTGAGCATGGAGCCGGTACGGGCCCGGAGCGGCGCCGGATCGAGCCGCGGCCCGATTACAGCCAGCGGCGCCCGGCCTGCGCGCACACGGACCAACGCCCGCTTTCATGGAAAGGCTTAACGCTTAACCTCCGACCCCAGGATCTTCGTCATACAGGGGGCTCGTGTCGGCCCCCTCGGCGAGTTGCCCCCGGTGTGGGCGCGGAAATGCCGCGCACCGGGAAACATGCTTGTACTGCGGGGAAACCATGCCCAACCCGGTGGCTCCCCCGCCGCCACGGGGCGCGGGGGACCAGGCCAACCTCGACGCGCTGGTACGGCAGGCGATGGCGGGGAAGGTGGATGTCAAGGCGCTG
>CAYHRZ010000203.1:0-2621 GCA_964359125.1 uncultured Klebsiella sp.
ACGGGGTCGACAGCGATTGCCTCGGCAACAGCGACTACGACCAGGACGGCGACGGGGCCGACGACGCCACCTACGGCGGCGACGACTGTGACGACACCGACGCCACCGTGTACCCCGGGGCACCCGACGACTGGTACGACGGGGTCGACAGCGATTGCCTCGGCAACAGCGACTACGACCAGGACGGCGACGGCCAGGACGACCTGTCCCACGGCGGCGACGACTGCGACGACACCGACGCCAGCGTGTACCGCGACGCCTTCGACACCTGGTACGACGGGGTCGACAGCAACTGCCACGGGGACGACGACTACGACCAGGACGCCGACGGCCACCCGCTCTCGGCCGACTGTGACGATACCGAGGCGGGCATCCACCCCGGAGCCACCGACGAGCCGGGCAACGGCCTCGACGAGGACTGCGACGGGTTCGACGCCGAGTTGCCTGGCACCGGCGACAGCGGCGACACCGGTGACACCGGGGACTCGGGCGAGCCGGGCGACAGCGCCGACACGGCTGACTCCGGCGAGGTGGTCGCCACGGCCGACCCCCCGGGCGACAGCGGCTCGCCGCCCCTGGACAAGGCGCCGCCCACGCTCGAGAGCGTCACCGGCGCAGGCTGCGGCTGCGACGGCGCGGGCGCCCCCGCTGCGCTGGTGGCCCTGTTCGGCGCAGCGGGACTCCTCCGCCGCCGCGCCGCCCCCCCCCCCCCCCCCCCCGCCCCCCCCCCGCGGGGGGGGGGGGGGGGCCTCCGGGGGGGGGGGGCCCCCCGCCCGTTCCAAGGCTGGTACCCGCGCATGATCCTCCTCCCGCTGGCCGCCCTGGCCGCCGACGCCACCGGCGTCCGCTTCGAGTCGGCCGCGCCCGGCGGTCCCCTCACCGTGCCCCCGCTGGCCTCCACCCCCGGCGACTTCGACGCCGCCCTGGCCGGGACCTTCCTGGGCACCTCGGCGGTCGCCTACTACTCCGACGGCACCCGCGAGGTCTTGCTGTCGGAGACGTCGGTCATCGACGTGTCGCTGGGGTGGAACGCCGACCGGAAGTGGCGGGTGGAGGCGGGCTTGCCCGTGGTGGCGGGCGCGTCGATCGGGGAACGCCTGGGCGGGGTGGGTGGCGACCTCTGGGTGGCCACCAGCTACGCCCTGGTCAGCTCCGACGAGGGATCGCTGGGCCCGCGCCTGCGGTTGTCGACACCCGTCGCGCCCTGGGGCCCCCTCACCACCGAGGGCGGCCTTGCCGGCACGGGCAGCGTCGTAGGCAGCGGGCGACTGGGCGGGTTGCAACTGGCGGGCGAGCTCGGCATCGGCGGCAGGCCAGAGTACGCGCTCGGCGGCAGCGGCGACCTGGCCGAGACCACCGCCGGGGGACTGGTCGTCCCGGTCGGCTTGGCGCTACGGCACGCGCTGCTCGGCCCCCTGGCGGCGGGACTGGAACTCGCAGCCACGCTGGACCCCGGCGCAAACCCCGAGAACGAGGCCCTCGTCAGCGGCGCGGGCGGCGAGTTGCTGGCCCACCTGGACCTCGACCTGCGGCGCGTCGACGTCGTGGCCGGTGGCGGCCTGGGCCTGGGCTCGGGCCTCGGCGTCCCCGAGAGCCGGGTGTTCGTGGGACTGCGCGGCCACGTGCTGGCGGGGAAGCTTGCCCCCGCCGACGTCGACGGCGACGGCATCGACGACGAGGCCGACCGTTGTCCACGGGCCCCGGAAGACAAGGACAACTTCCGCGACGACGACGGCTGCCCGGACGACGACGACGACCGCGACGGCATCGCCGACGCCGGGGACCGGTGTCCTCACGACCCCGAGGACGAGGACGGTTTCGAGGACACCGACGGCTGCCCGGACCCCGACAACGACGGCGACGGCATCGCCGACGGTGCCGACGACTGCCCGCTGCGCCCGGGGACAGCCAACGCCCGCGGCTGCCCGGAGGCACCGGGACGCGTGCGCGTGACCGCGGCCCGCATCGAGATCGACGACCGGGTGTACTTCGACACCGGCCGCGCCACCATCCAGGAGGTGAGCTTCCCCCTCTTGCGCGAGGTGGCGGCGGCGATCAACGCCGCGCCCGACATCGTGAGGGTGCAGGTGGCTGGCCACACCGACAGCGAGGGCGACGACGCAGTCAACTTGGCGCTGTCGCAGGCGCGGGCCGACGCGGTGCGGATGTTCCTGGTCACCTACGGGGGCGTGGAGCCCGGGCGACTGGAAGCCCGCGGCTTCGGCGAGACCATGCCCGTCGCGCCCAACACCACCGAGGAAGGCCGCGCCCAGAACCGGCGGGTGGAGTTCGTGATCGTGCACCGGCGCTGAGCGCCGGGCTGGCACTGCCGCCCGGCGAAATACGATCGTGCCATGCTGCCTGTCCTCGCCCTGGCCCTCGCCGCCGACCCCAGCCCCGCGGTCTCGCCGTCACCCGTCGTGAGCGAGGCAACCGCACCGCGGTACCGCATCGCCGCCGGGAAGGGCACCGCCACGCTCCTGCTCAACGCCACCACCGGCTCGCCCGAGGCCTCGCTGGGGTTGTTGACCCTCGACGCCGGCGCCGAGGTGGCCCCCCACGTACACGCTGAGAGTGTCGAGATCCTCTACCTCGAGGCGGGCAGCGTGGAGGTGGTGGTG
>CAYHRZ010000203.1:2631-8929 GCA_964359125.1 uncultured Klebsiella sp.
CACCCTCACGGCTCGCGCGGGCGACGCGGTGCGCATCCCCGCCGGGGTCGAGCACAGCGCGCGGGTGACGACGACGATGCGCGCTCTCCAGGTGTACGTGGCCGCCGGGCCGGAGCAACGCTTCACGGCGGGGGAGCGGGTCAACCCGTAGGGCAGGCGCCTGGGTGCCACTCACCCCGCCACAAACCCACCGGTGGCCGCGCCCCGCCCGTGGCCGCGCGATTCACCGCGCCTGGGGCTACCTCCCCTTCCACGCCTCCTTCATCCCCACCGCGCCGCTGCTCGCCAGCCGATCTGCGAGCGCCGAGGGTCGCGACAATGCCGCGTCGATGACCTGGGCGCCTAGGTCGCGGCTCGCGGGTGCGCCCCAGGCTCGCCGAACCCAGAGTTCCACGCCGCAGTGGGCGAGATCGGCACACGACGCGTCGACGGTCACGGGCACGTCGGGCGGCAGCTTGAGCACCGCCACGGCGCGCGCCACTTCCAACGACGCGGCGGAAATGTCGGGTGCCTCCGTCCCCCGGTGGCGCAGGCGCAGTGCCCCGCGCTCGGTGACCACGTAGCCGCCGCCCTCGCCGCCCACCGCCCACCGCAGGTCGTCCCAGTTCAGCGAGCCGATGCCCTCCACGACCAAGTCGATGGTCGCGGTCGTCGCCCCCTCGGGCACCACCCCGGCTACCTCGACCGGCACGAAACTTCCCCCCTTCGCCGCTTTCCACTCGCCCTCCAGGGGGGCGCCCGCGTCGAAGCGCAGGCCCAGTCGCCCGGAGGCACCGTCGCCCGCCGCCTGCACCAGCAGCCGGAGCTCTTGTCCCGCCACCACCGCCACCGGCTGCGAGAGCGTGACGCTCGACTTCCGCGGCGGCGTGACTCGGATGGAGGTGGCGCCGCCCTTGACCCGCTGGTCGTCGAGGAACACGACACTCGGGAGCTCGTCGATCCCCAGCGCCTGGCCATCGACGCTCACCGTCCACGCGAGGCCGAGGGTGCGCGGGTTCTCGAACGAGGCGTCGACCGGGAAAGCACCCACCCCGGTCCACTCCGGCGGGGGCACGAGGGTGACGGTGGCCTCTCTCTTCCCCTTGATCACCACCACCCGGACCAACTCGGCCTGCTCCGTGCGTACCATCCAGGTGTCGAGCGCCCCCTTGAGCCCCAGCAACTTCCCGAGCCGCGCCACCCGCTCGGCCTCGGCTTCGCCCCACTTGCCGTAGCCACGGATCACCGCCTCCCCACGCTTGCCGCGGCCGAGCTCGGCCATCGGCAGGGCCATCACCAACGAGAGCGCAGCCGACGTCCGGTCGTCGTCGAGCGCCAGGGCCCACCGCGGCACCAGTCCCGCCAACGACGCCTGTTCTTCGCCAGGCAAGTTGTTTGCGGCGATGGCCTGGGCGAGGCGGTCGGTGGCGCCCGCCGTGGGCATGGCCGCCACGGTGGCGGCCGTGTCGGCGGCGAGGGCCAGGGCGACGAGCAGCATCTCCGGGGGGCGTATCCGAGTGGAGGCCGAGGGGTTGGGGACTCTGCCGCGCGCCGGTCCTACCTGGTTGCCTCCGCGAGGCTGCCCCGCGCCGACACCCACACCTCGTGCCGGTCGCGACCACCCGAGCCTCCCCAGGGGCAGGCCGCGGTCAGGTTGACGGCGGGATGGCGAACCTTGCCCTCCACCTCCGTCCCGGGACGACATTCCCCCCCCTCGTTGCCCGCGAACGCCTCCTCGAACTTGGCCAGCGTGCCCTCGGACCATCCCTCGGCGCCCGCCTCCAGGGTGATCCACACCAGCCCCGGGTCGGCCGCCTCGGCATCCACCTGCAGCACCGCCGGCTGCTCGTGCACCTCGCCACCGCTCGTGGAGATCACGGCGTCGGCCTGCAGCTCCAGGAACCACCAGCCCTCACGGCCGTCACGGCCGTCCTCGGCCTGGGGCGGGTGGGTGTCCACGCACGCGTAGCCCAACGCATCCACGGTGTACGCCGATAGCACCGGACCCACCTCGATGGTCAACGACTGGGGCGTCACGTCGGCGCCTGCTTCCCAGGAGAGCGCGTAGGTCCAGGTGTAGCCGAGGGCGTCTATCACCTCGGCGGCCGTGAAGCCGAGGCCCGCGTCGTCCTCGATGCCCACGGGATCGCGCGAGTAGTCGTAGCACTCGGGAGGGGGGGCGGAGTCCTTCCAGGACTCCACCTCGCAACTGGACAGGAGGAGCAGGCTCATCTCGAGGATCCTCACATGTTTGCGATGGCCCAGCTTCGCAGATCCTGGGCGCGGGGGCCGCCCAAGTAGCCGTCGAACCACCACGACCTGTACCGGGAGACGACCATCGTGATGTAGTGGCTGGAACTGGAGGCGGAGGGGTAGTACCACATCGCGCTGCCAGACTGGCCCCCCCCCGCGTCGGCCTGCGTTGCGTACCACGACGCCGCGTCGAAGATGCCACCCACTTCGAGCCACGTGGTGTCGTCGTTGACGCGCTGGGTGTACGCGTGCATCCCGGGAAACGCTGGGTTCTCGATGTCGGAATCTTTCCAATACAAGTTGAAGCGGCATCCGCCGTCGACGATGGCGTACGGAGAATAGAGGGGGGTGCCGGTCGACTCGTGCGCTGCGGCAGTGTGGGTCGCCGCGCTCGCCCGACTGATCGCCATGAAGTTTCCCGCCCCGAGGTTATCGTCCAGGTGCACCAGCCCGTAGTCGTACTCGATCGGCGACGAGTCGGGGTCGTACCCCCCTGGACGGCTGATGCGCGCGATCGTGGCGCACTCCGCGCCGGCCTGGAGGTTCTCGCGGGTGCAGGCCACGCCCACGGAGTTCGCGTCGGAGCCGCTGAAGTCGCGTTGTTTTCCCCGGCTGGTGTAGAGACAGTGCGCGGCGGTCAGCACCGTGTTGGCATCGACGAGGGTGCCCGAGCAAAAGCTCCTGTCCCGCCCGCCGCCGGAGTGTAGAAAGCGCAAGTACACCGTCTTCGCGTCCCGGCTGTCCATCGGGTTGGCGCGAGTCCGGTTCTCATGACCCCAGGTGTACTCGTCGTCCGTGCCGTCGCCGTTGCAGTCGATGCCCGAGTAGCCGGTGCGATCGTCCAGGAGCACGTCGGGCCTGACCCACCCCACGAAGGGCGGAGGCCGCTCCGTCCGGTCAGCGGGTGCGCGGAGCCCCCGCTCTCCACCCCCGTTCTCCTCGTCATAGGCCGCGATCCGCGCCGCGAGCGAGGCCGAGTTGATCGAGACCGGCCGCCAACGCCTGCCGAACCGGTCCACCGAGACCGTCCCGGCGAGGTTGTCGCGGAGAGAGAGCCGCGCGCTCTCCCGCTCGTCGCGCCACACCCGGGACGCGCGCTCCCGGGGCGAGTCCGGCCCGCCCAGTCGCTCCTGGACGTCGTATTCCCAGGTGATCCCGCTCCGGTCCGTGAACGGGACGGGGTGACTCAGCGTGGGTGGCAAGGTGAGCTCGTAGCTGCCGTCGAGGTATCTCAGCTTCGACAACTGGCCCCGCACCTCCGCTGGTTCCTCCAGCCACTCGGCCACGTCGCCGCCGGCGTACGCTCCAGGCGTCGTCGTGAGCCCCGGAGACCCGGCCCGGGCGGCGCTCACAGCCGCCAGTGGCAACCAGGCGAGGAGGAACGCTGCACTGCGCCCGCGGGGCGCTCCTCGGCCGGGCACTGGCCGTTGAGCACTCACCCCCCCATCACCTGTTCCTTCGGATCCACCAGCACCGACCCGTTACACACCTCCACGCGCGAGCCGCTGTTGTTCGCGACCTCCAGCCCAAACTGCACCCATGGCTTCGGCGTGCCGAGGGCCGTGATGTCGACGTAGGAGGAGCCGTAGTCAATCCCCGTCGTTGTCCGGTACGTGGCCACGATGGCGGTGGCCGAGCCCCAGCCGATGCCGTCGTCCGACCAGCGCAGCGCCGGTCGAATCTTGCAATTCCCGGAGGTCTCCGCCAGTTCGGTCGAGACGCGGACGTTGATCACCCCCGCGCTCGACATCGGCTCGCTGAGTGGGTGGAAAATGGGCGTGGCCGTGCCGTCGCTGAACACGGTTCGCTGCCCGAACAACCAGGAGCCGGGTGTGCGGCGGATGGTGGCCGACGCCGGCGCGCTGAGGCCGATGACCAGCAGCAGGGCCAGCACTCGAACCAGGAAACGTGACCACATGCACACCTCGTTGCTGTACAATACCGGGACCGGGACCGGGACCGGGACCGGGACCAACTGGCGCAGATGGTACGCTGACGTACAGAAACTGCCCCGGGTCGCGCCGGCCGCCGAGGGGATCCCGCCGACCTCGCGCCGGTGCGGGCACGGCGTCCGGCTCCCGTGGTCGCCCGACCGCCAGGGTCTTGGCGCCTCCGCGGCTCAGCGTGCGCTGTGCCTGGTGCCACCCGAAGGTCTCGCGCCAAGGCGCCAAGGCGCGGAGAGCGAGAAACGACGAGGGTATCCCGCCAGTGGTTCGCCGGCGCCCGGGCCAGTCGCGCACCCCTCGAAGCCTTCGTGCAGCGCATCAACGAGCGCTTCGTGTCCACCGGCGAGGTCGTGTGGGCCTGGCCGAGCGAGATCCCGGGGCAGGACGTGCGGTAGGGCGCTCGGGGAATACCGGCCCAGGCGCGGTGAGTGATTCCTCAGAAGAAACCCCCTCGGTGGCGGCCACCCGTCGCAATTGGCAAATCAGCCTGGAATGCCTTGATTTGCCCGTAATTCCAGATAGTTATACCGGATGTTCCGTCCCACCTCGCCGCAAGTCTCGCTGCTCGCCGGGGGCGCACGCTCCCGGACGCCGCCCAGCTCCGCCTCGCCCACACGTGGGCGGACCACTTCGCGGAGCTGGTGTTGCCCCTGCTCCTCGCCTCGGAGGCGGAGTTCCGCGACCTCTACGCGGACAACAACGGGCGGCCGAACTGGAGCGTGGCGCGCGTGCTCGGGGTGACGCTGCTGCAAGAGACGTGCGACCTGACCGACCAGGCCTCTCTCGACGCCCTGAGCTTCGACCTGCGCTGGCACCGGGCGCCGGACCTGGCGGTGGAGGACGCGTACCTCTCCCGGCGCTCGCAGGTGACGTTCCGCGCCCGGCTCGCCGAGTGCGACCCCGAGGGGACACGGCTGCGCCGCCTGTTCGATGTGCTGCTGGCCGCCGCGATCGGCGACCTCGACGTCAGCTTCACCGAGCGGCGGCTGGGCACGACCCAGGTCCTTTCCAACATCCGGACCCGCGGCCGCGCCGACCTGTTCGGCCAGACGCTGTCGCTGTTCTGCCGGGCGCTCGCGCGGCTCTTCCCCGCGGAGGTCACGCGGCTGCCCGCGGGTCTCCTCGAGTGGGCGGGGCGGGAGCGAGACGGTGACTTCGGCTGGCACGGTGCCCGGGAGCCCGGCCAGCGCCTGCAGGTCCTCGCGGGGTGGCTCGTCGCCGCGCGCGACGCGTTCGCCGGCCACGACGGCGTCGCCGGGATGGAGGCATACGATCTGGTCGAGCGCCTGGTGCGGGAACACCTGGCGGACACGTACCCGCCGGTGGATGTGCCCGGGGACACCGGCGGCGACACCGGCGGCGACAGCGGGCCCGGGCACGGTGACGCCCGCGACCGCCGCGGCGCCAGTGGTCGTGGTGCACCCGGTCGCGCGCCCGAGCAAGGCGCTCCAGTCGCCGCACGACCCCGACGCCGGCTGCGGCCACAAGGGCCAGGGCTACTCCGTCCGGCTCGCGGAGACCTGTCACAACGGGGTGGTGGAGCTGCTCACGGACCACGCGGGCCGCCCCGCCGGGACGCCGGACCTGGGCCAAGCCACCGAGACCCGCGAGAGCCTCGCCGCGCAGGGGACGCCGGTCGACGTCTCCAACGGCGACGCCGGGTTCGTCTCCGGGGCGGAGATCCTCCTGGCCCGCGCCGCCGGCACGGAACTCCGCGGCCCGGTGAGCCGCGGCAGCATCCCGGTGGACGCCGTGGTGTGGGACCAGTGGCAGCGGGACGGCGAGTCGGGCCGGTTGACGGCCTGTCCCGGGGGGAACCCCGTCCTGCGCCACCGCGGCCACAAGAACGCGACCGGCGCGACGACGCCGCACGCCCACGTCGACGCGGCGAGGTGCCGGGCCTGCCCGCTGGCGTCGCGCTGCCTGGTGCGCGGGCAGCACCACGGCAACGCGCGCCAGCACTACATCGAGGACACGCCCGCGATGCTCGCGCGGGACACCCGCCTGGCCGAGCAGCGAGACCCGGCGTGGCTTGTAAAGTACCGGGTGCGGGCGGGCATCGAGGCCACGGTGTCGGAGCTGAAACGGAAGCACAGCCTCGGCCGGCTGCGGGTGCGGGT
>CAYHRZ010000204.1:0-2761 GCA_964359125.1 uncultured Klebsiella sp.
CAGGCGCTTCAGGGCAATCATGCCGATGCCCTCGCCGAGCAGCGTACCGTCGCCCGTGTGGTCGAAGGGGCGACAGTCACCCGTGGGCGACAGCGCCGGCGTCTTCGAGAAGCACATGTACATGAAGATGTCGTTCATGGTGTCGACGCCACCGGTCAGCACCATGTCGGAGTGGCCCGCGTGCAGTTCCAGGCAGGCCATGTGGATGGCGGTGAGCGCGCTGGCGCAGGCGGCGTCGGTCACGCAGTTGGTGAGGCCCACGTCGAGGCGGTTGGCGATGCGCCCGGCGACCACGTTGCCCAGCAGGCCCGGGAAGCTCGACTCCTGCCACTGCACGTAGTGGCTGGAGATCTTGGCGCAGGCGGCCTGGACTTCGTCTTCGGACCAGCCCAAATCGCGTAGGCTCCGCTCCCAAACCGGGCGTTGGAGACGGCTCACCAGCGATCCCAGCAGCTCCTGCGCACCGGTGACGCCGAGAATCACGCTGGTGCGTTCGAGGTCCTCGCCGCTCTTGCCGATGTCGTCCAACACCATCTTCGCCACGATGAGGGCGAGGAGTTGCGACGTGTCGGTGGCCGGGAGGATGCTCGGGGGCACACCAAAGCCCATCGCGTCGAAGGGGACATCGGGCAGGAAGGCCCCCCGCCGCGCGTAGGTCTTGTCGGGCGCCTTCGGGTCGGCGTCGTAGTAGTCGGCCACCCGCCAGTGACTCTCCGGCACGTCGGTGACGAGATCCTTCTTGGCGAGGATATTCTTCCAGAAACCCGGATAGTCCATCGAACCGGGGAACACGGCGCCACAACCAACGACAGCGATCGGTGCGAACGAGGACATCAGTACAACCTTGCGACGGGGAGCAGGCGGGGGGGGCCGATGTGTACCCGATCGCCGGGCGAGGGGTGTCACGGTCGGGTCACGGTGGCGTGGAATTCTGCACGCCGCGGCCCATCAGTCGGTGCCGACGTCGAGTGGCCGGGGGCGGAAGTCGAACGCGGCCGATGGCACCGGCACGCCGAAGGTACGCAGCTGTGCGGCTCGGGTGTGCACCGCGGCGCCTTCCAGCAGGTTGAGGGCCACCTGGCCGACGCTCCGGTTCTCGGGAGCCTCGAGAAAGCTCCCGCGTGCCCAGGCGTTGAACGCGCCCATCGCGGGGCCGCACCAGAGTTGGTAGTCGAGCACGCGGTCCGCGTCGCCGTCGATGGCCCACCGCGACGCCTTGCCCAGGTACCAGCGAAACACCAGCGCCATGCGGTGCTTGAGGTCGCTGCTTGCCCGCTCGACTTGCGCCGGGTCGCGCTCCCCGAAGTACCGCGCGGTGTCGCTCCAGATCTTGGCCAGCGGGGCGTGGAAGACCTCGCGTTCCAGTCGCTCACGCTCGGGCGCCGGGATCGCGTCGAGCGACGGATAGGCCTGGTACACCTCCCGCAAGCGAGTGGCGCGAGCGGCGAACATGGTGCCCCGGCGCAGCACCTGCACGTTGACGCCCATCTCGAACATGTCGGCGGCGGGCGCCATAGCCACGTCGGCGATGTCGGCCGCGGCCAGGAGTTTCCGCGCCGCGGGGGCCACCCCCGACTCCACGCAACCCTGGTTCACCGAGCCGGTGAGCACGTAGGCCGCCCCGAGAGCGTAGGCGCCGGCCACCGCGCCGGGCGTGCCCAGGCCACCCGCCGCGCCCACCCGCGGCACCCGCGCGTATCCCTGTTGGGTAGCGACGATCCGGGCGAGATCGAGGATGGCGGGGAACATCGCCACCAGCGGCCGGTTGTCGGTGTGGCCGCCGGAGTCGGCCTCGACGGTGACGTCGCCAGCCAGCGGCACGCGGCGGCCGAGTTCCGCCTCCTCGGCGGTGAGCAGGCCACTGCGCACCAGGGCGGTCGTCATGCCCTCGGGCGCGGGGGCCAGGAACTGGCGCGCTACCTCGGGTCGCGACACCTTGGCGACGAGGTGATTCGGCCGCACCACCGAGCCGTCGCCGTCGCGGTGGATGCCCGCGAGGGCGTAGCGCACGACCGGCGGGGTAATCCGCATGAACGCGCTGGCCTCCACGGCCCGGACGCCCCTCCGGATCAGGCACTCCGCCACCTCGGCCTCGACGGCGGGCTCCTGCGGCGAGTGGATCAGGTTCACGCCGAACGGCCGGCCGGGGAGGGCGGCGACCAACTCGTCGACGGCCCTGGCGACCCGCGTCGGCAGCAGGCCCGCCGCGCCGAAGAATCCGAGGCAGCCCGCGTTCGCCGCGGCCTTCACCACGTCGACGGTGGCAATGCCGTTGGCCATGGCTCCGGTGCAGTACGCGAAGCGTGAGCCGTGGGTCTCGGCAAAGCTGCGGTCGCCCAGCCACTCGGGGTAGAGCGGTGGGAGGGTGCCCACCCAGTCCACGCCGGCCGGCACCTCGCCGAAGGCCACGCCGAGTTCGACGAGTTCGCCCACCGATCGGCGTACCACGTGCATCGGCTCGCGCACGCGCGAGACGGCGAGCGCGATGGCATCAGGGTGGAAGTGGAGGTCGGCGGAGGGGGTGGCGGTCACCGCCGGCGCTTACCCCGTGGCGCCCGCGTGTGCGTCACGGTGGGGTCACCGCCGCCAGCCTCGGCCGAGGTGCTCGTCGAGACGCGCCGACTCGGCGGCGTAGTCCGCCGCGTCGAGCAAGCTGTCCAACGGGAGTACCTCCGGGCCGTCGACCGTCGCGACGGCCTCCCCGCCCCGCCCAGCCCCCCCCCCCGCGTCCCGCAGGGGGCTGGCGCCGGTCCCCCCCTCG
>CAYHRZ010000204.1:2771-8889 GCA_964359125.1 uncultured Klebsiella sp.
CCGGTGCCCTTCGCGCCGAGCAGGATGCTGGCGACGATCCCCACCTGGCAGGGCACGGTGGCCATGGCGGTGGCGAAGTTGCCCAGGCTGTAGACCACCGCCGCGGTGCGGGGCTCGCCGTCGTCCGTGCGCAGGCTGCAGGCGCCCACGCCCGGTACCACCTCCGGCCGGTTCACCGAGCACAACTCCACGGGCTGGACCACGTGGGGGCCCTGCCCAAGTACGAGGTCCGCGCCGAGGGCGATGAACTCGCGGGCGGCCACCATGAACTGGGGACGGGGGTAGTACTCGTACTCGTAGCCCCAGTGCAGCAACACCACGCGGTGTTGGGCCTCGACCTCGGCAAAATCTCGGGCCACCCGGTGCCAGTCGATGATGGGGTCCTCGTGGCCGAAGGGCTCGATGAACAACTCGAAAGCGCTGCTCTCGCGCACGTTGGTGCCCCAGGTGTAGGCGTGCCAGGCGACGCCCTCCAGCGCGCGGTGCGCGTCGACCCCGGTGTGGGCGTAGCCGTGGGCCGCGACCGACTCGAGGGTGGCCGCGAGGCCGTCGTCGCCGGCGTCGAGGCTGTGGTTGTTGTTGAGCTGCACCAGGTCCAGCGGCAACCCCTCGAGCATGGTGTCGGGGGCGTTGAAGGCGTAGAGTCCCAGGGCGCCGGGCTCGGTGGAGTGCAGGGCCGACACGGGTGTCTCTAGGTTGCCCACGCGCGTGCTGCCGTCGAGCAACGCGGCGGCGCCATCGGCGAAGTGCGACCAGTTGTCGCCCACCCACATCACGTCGCCAACCGCCGATATGGTAGGGGCCCCTGCGAGCGGGGGCACCGCCTGGCCGGCGAAGTGCTCCACCACCTCGTCGGGGGCGCCCGGGCGGTGCATCTGCGCCTTCAGCAGGTACAGCGCGAGTTGATCTGGGTCGTCCTCCGGTGTCCAGGTCTCGGTTTCCCAGGCCACCTCCTCGTAGGCCTCCACGTCGGCTTCAGGTTGGTACACGTAGGGAAAGTAGCTCCCCGGCGCGGGCCAGTCCGCGTAGGGATCGCAGGCGAGCAGGAGGGGGATCACGGGCGCCGGGTGGTACTAATGGGCCGCGCGGAGTCGTGCGGCATCGGCTATAGAGCATGTACCTCTCTGTCCGATCCACCCCGGAACCGGTGCCTTCCCCATGACCAGTCCAGTCCGCTCCCTCGCCCGCATCACCCCGGTGCTGTCTCTCTTGCTCGCGGCCTGCGCCGAGGGCACCTCCGAGAGCGCCCTCGACGAGAGCGGTCTCCCCGGTCTGGGCTGGACGGCGACGCCGAAGGCCGACGGCGACGGCGACGGCTACGACAGCACGGTCGACTGCGACGATACCGACGCCACCGTGAACCCCGGCGCCAGTGAGGCCGACAACCTGGTCGACGACGATTGCGACGACTACGTCGACGAGGACTTCGTGGCTGCGGGCGACATCGTGGTGTCGGAGATCAACCGGCGCTCCACCGTGGGCACCGGGGGCGTGGCCAACAACGCCTCCTGGGTCGAAGTCTACAACACCTCCAGCCGGACCGTGAGCCTCGCCAACTGGGTGATCGCCCGTGGCGTTTCGACCGGCAACCAGGTGTACATCGACCCGGCGGCCGCGCCGGTGATCGCCGCCGGCGACTACGCGGTGTTTTGCGACAGCAACGACTACGAGGGCTCCTCCGTCGCGTACCCGCTCGCCTGCGACTACATCTGGGGCGACGAGAGCCAAGCCTCCACGTATGTCGGAACCTACCACGACAACACGTGGTTCATGCGTCGCGACAAAGATGCGTTTGCTATGTATATCGACGGCGACCGCACCACCGGCACGCTCATCGACAAAGTGACCTACACCTACTCGGCGGGCGAGGGCTACTGGCCTAACAATGCGCGCTTCTCGCTGTCGTTGGACTCGGCCTACTACAACTCTTCTCTCAACGACAACCTGCTGGCGTGGTGTTCCACCACCGCGAGCTCGAGCGGCGCGGTGGCCGGGTCGTCGACGTGGCGTTGGTACAACACGCCGGCCACCACCCAAGACGAGTATGGCACGCCGGGCGCCGCCAACTACGACTGTCTGAGCGATCCCGACCTCGATGGCGACGGGTACGACGGCTCGACCGACTGCGACGACGGCGACGCGGCGGTCAATCCGGCCGCGACCGATACGTGTGACGGGATCGACAACGACTGCAACGGCGTGGTCGACGATGGCTCGGGCTACGGCGACGTCGATGGCGACGGCTACGGCGACCCGTCGTCTCCCGTCAGCTGTGGCTCCAGCGGGGGCGTCACCAACGACGACGACTGCGACGACGCGGATGCCACCGTGAATCCCACGGCCACGGAGTCCGACGACGGGGTTGACGACGACTGCGACGGCTGGGTCGACGAAGATTTCGTGGTCGAGGGCGACATCGTGATCACCGAGGTGAACAAGCGCTCGCTGATCGGCACGCCGGGCGTGGTCAACAACGCATCGTGGTTTGAAGTCATCAACGTGTCGACCCGCACCGTCGACCTTTCCAACTGGGTGATCGCCCGCGGCAGCGGGTCCAGCGCGAACTCGATCATGGTGGATCCGGCTGCGACGCTCACCGTGGATCCCGGCGCCATGCTCGTCTTCTGCGACAGCGACGACTACGAGGGCGCCACCGCCGCCTACCCGCTCGCCTGCGACTACACCTGGGGCGACGAGAGCCAACCGGCCGGCTACGCGGGCGACTACCACGACAACACGATGTACCTGCGCCGCGACGCGGATACGATCGGGTTGTACATCGAGGGAACCAGCACCACCGGTCGCGACATCGACACCATCAGTTACGCCAGCGGCTACCCTAATTACGCGCGGTTCTCGCTGTCGCTGGACCCCGCCCACAACGACAGTCTCGACAACGACACCGTCGGCAACTGGTGCGCCACTGCGGCCGGCGCGTCCGGGGTGCCGAGTGCCAGCAACACCTACCGTTGGTACGACACATCGGGCACGGCGCAGGACGAGTACGGCACGCCCAACGGCGCGAACTTCGACTGCATCGCCGACGAGGATGGCGATGGCTACGCCAACCCGGAGGACTGCGACGACGCCGACGCGGCGATCAACCCGGCGGCCACCGAGGTGTGCGACGGTGTCGACAACGACTGCGACGGCACCATCGACGAGGACACGTCGGGCGGCACGACGTGGTACGCGGACGCCGACAGCGACGCGTACGGCGACGCGACGGTCACCTCGACCGCTTGCACACAGCCCTCCGGCTACGTCACCGACAGCAGCGACTGCGACGACGCCAGCGCGGCGATCAACCCGGCCGCGACCGAGGTGTGCAGCGACGGCATCGACCAGGACTGCGACCCCGCGTCGGTGGCGTGCACCTTCAGCGGCAGCGACGAGATCAAGGCCGACTACGACTTCCGAGCCTACGGCACGGCGGCCAGCTACGCGGTGGGCTCCTCGGTGGCCAACAATGGCGACTTCGACGGCGACGGCTTCGACGACGTCCTGGTGGGCCAGTTCTACCACGACACCTCGCCCGCCACGGACAATGGGCGTTTGCACCTGTGGCTGGGTCCGGTCGACTCCAGCGACGGAACCGGCACGACCGACCAGACCTTCGACGGCAGCACCGCTCAGAACAGCGACTTCCTCGGCAGCGGGGTGCGCTTCGTGCCCGACTGGGATGCCGACGGCGACGACGAGATCCTGGTGGCGGCGAACCGTGAGGGCAGCACCGACGTGGGCGCGGCCTACATCTTCGAGGGCAACACGGCGGCCACCTCGGTGAGTGCGGCCGACGCGACGTTCACGTCGACGACCGCGAGCGCCTACGTGGGCTCGGCGGTGTACGGCGCGGATGTCAACGGCGACTTGGCGGGCGACGTGGCGGTGGGCGGCTACGGCTACAGCTCGAGCGCGGGCATCGCGGGCGTCTGGTTGTCGACCGACGTGGCGGCGAGCAACGACATCACCGCGGCGACCTTCGTCGTCACCGGGGCGAGCGCCGGGCACAACCTTGGCTACGCGCTGGCGATGTGCGATGTCGACGGCGACGGGATGGGCGACGGGATCTTCGGGGCGCCCGCCGCCTCGGCGACCACCGCGCCGGGCAAGACGTACATCTTCTACGGCCTCGACGTGCTCACCGGAACCGTGTCGGCCAGCACCGCCGACGCGATCCTCGCCGGCTCCGCCAACGCCGACCGGCAGGGCCTCTCGGTGGCCTGCCTCGACGACATCGACTTCGATGGCACCGGCGACTTCGCGACGGGGTCCGACAAGAACGACGACGCGGCGACCGACGCCGGCGCGGTCTACGTCATGACCAGCCCGCCCGCAGGATCCACCACCGCCGGCGCGGTGGCGAGCACGGTGATCCGTGGCGAGACGGCGAGCGACTTCTTCGGCCGCACCGTGGCGATGGCGGGCGACACCAACAGCGACGGGTACGCCGAGTTGCTGGCGGGGGCCACGGGCTACGACGTGGGCGCGCTCAGTGGCGCGGGCGCGGTGTACCTGTGGTACGGCCCGCTGACCGCCGGCACCGTGTCGGCGAGCACCTACGACGCCCGGTTCACGGGGGCCAACACCAGCGACGCGGTGGGCCTCGCGATCGACGGCGGTGGCGATGTCGACGGCGACGGCAACGCGGACTGGATGAGCGGGGCCACCAGCTGGGACGGCTTCGGCTACGGCGACGCGGGCGGTTCGTGGTTGTTCTACGGCCGCAGCGAGTAGGTTCCCCGGGGAAGGCGACATGGGCCAGCACCAGTGATCGCCGTCCGCGCGCCGGATCACTTGGGCGACGCCGTCATGGCGCTGCCCGCTGTCGACGCCCTGGCCGGGCTCGGCCCGGTGGAGTTGTGGAGCCGGGGTCGCTGGGCCCCTGATCTGTACGGCGACCGGGTGGTGGCGGTGCACGTGGGCGACGGGCCCCCGGCCATCGCCGAGCGGGCGGTGCTGCTCAAGCCGTCGTTGCACGCCGCGTTCTCGTGGCGCGGCCTGCCCACGGTGGGCATCGGTGCGGGGTGGCCGCTGCACAATGCCCTCCCCGCCCGCGAGGAACACCGCCGGGACGGTTTCGCGCGGCTGGCGGCGGCGGCGGGTGCCACGGTGAGCGGGCCCCCCGCCTACCGTCGCCGTGGCCGCGCTCCTGCCCTCCCTGACGCTTTCGTGGGCATCAACCCGTGGAGTCCGACGGCGACGGTGCGGTGGCCGCGGTTCGGCGCCCTGGTCGATGCCCTCGAAGCCCTGGGGCGGCCGGTGGTCATCTTCGCCGGCCCGGGGGAGGGGACCAGGGTCGGGGCCGAGGTGGGCGGGCGCCCGGTCGTCGAAGGGCTCTCGCTGCCCGACTTCGCCGCCGCGCTCGACGGCTGCTCCGTCTTCGTGTCGTGTGATTCCGGGGCGGCGCACTTCGCCGCGGCCTGTGGTCGCGACGTCGTCGTCGTCCACGGCTCGACCAGCGCCGCCCGCACGGGGGTCGGGCGCCCCGTGACCGCTGCCGCGCTGTGGTGCCAGCCCTGCTACCGCAAGACCTGCCTGTGGGGGCGGCCGTGCCTGGACCGGGTGGGCGTGCAGCAGGTGATCGAGGCGCTGGCTTGACCACGGTCATGCGCTTCTCCTCGCTGGGCGACGTTGTCCTCGCGGCGAGCGTGACGGGCGCCCTCGGCGAAGTCGCGTTCCGAACACTTCCCCGCTACCACGACCTCGTCCGGCGGTTCCCGGGTGTCGTGTGCGCTCTCGGACCTGCCGACGCGGCGCCGCCGGGACGGGTCGTGGACCTGCACAACAACCTTCGATCGCGACAGTACCGCGCCGACACGCGTTTGTCGCGACAGGACTGGCGTCGCCGGTCACGGGTGTGGTTCAAGACCGCTCCGGCCGACCCGGTCATCCTGCGCTACGCCCGCGCCGCGGGCGTGGTCGCTTCACCGCCGCCGTGGTTGCCCAGGGTCGAGCGGGGTTCGGCGCTGGTGCTCGCGCCGGGGGCCGCCCACGCCACCAAGCGCTGGCCCTACTGGAAGGAGCTCGCCGCCTCGTGGGACGGGCCGGTACGGGCGATCGGCGGCCCGGGCGACGAGGCCCTCTCGTCCTCGACCGCGCTCGTGCGCTACCTGCG
>CAYHRZ010000205.1:0-8846 GCA_964359125.1 uncultured Klebsiella sp.
CAGCGACGCCGACAGCGACGCCGACAGCGACGCCGACAGCGACGCCGACAGCGACAGCAACGCCGACCCCGATTCCGCCGCGGACAGCGCGGGCGACACCGGCCCCGCGGCGGACCCGGCGGCTTGCGACCACGAGCCCACCGCGATCACGTGGACCGGCAGCATCGACGTCGACACCACCTTCTGCACCACCGACACCCACGCGCTCAGCGGGGAGGTCAGCGTGGGAGGGGGCGCCACGCTCACCATCGAGGCGGGAGTCACGACCCGTGGCGACGCCACCGCCCAACTGGTCGTCGAAGCCGGTAGCCGCATCGTCGCCGACGGCAGCGCCGGGGTGATCGTCCTGAGCTCGGTGGACGGCGACCCCGCTGGCGCTGGCTGGCTGGGCCTGCGCGTGGAGGGCAATGCCCCCACCGCCGACAACCCTGGGGGCGACCCCGCAGACGACAGCGGCGTGCTCCGCTACCTGCGGGTCGAGGCCGCGCGGGACCCGACGGGCGCGAACTCGGTGGACGCGCTGCGCCTGGAGGGGGTGGGATCCGCGACCACCGTGGAGTACGTGCTGATCTCCGACCCCGACGACGGCGTGGTGATCGACGGGGGCACGGTGAACATTGCGCACGTCGTGGTATCGGCACCGCTCGACGACGGTGTGTCCTGGGACCGGGGCTTCGTCGGCAGCCTCGACCACGTGTACGTGGCCGACGCCGGCGACCACGGTTTCCTGGGCAGCAACCGCGACGGCGAGGGCGACGACATCGCCGCCGAGCCCCGCTCCAACCCCACCCTCAGCAACGTGACCGCCAACGGCGCGGGCAACAACGGCATCCGTCTCGAGTACGGTTCGCTGGCGACGGTGGTGAACAGCGTCGTGGACGGGCCGGTGACCACGGCGCTCTACATCGAGGAGGCCACCGCGGGGGCCTCGGCGGGGCTGACTTCCTTCGCGTCCACCCTCGTGTACGGGTTTACCGACACGGCCGCGTCGATCGCGCACGAGCACTACGACGACGACGCCGAACTGGCCACCAGCCCGTTCACGTCGGGCGTGCTGGTCCTGGACCCGCTGCTGGACGGCTACCTCCCCTCCCCCGGCTCACCGGCCCTCGACCCCGCCTACGCCGACACCACCGTGAGCGATCACCTGGGCGCCTTCGGCACCGACGACTGGGCGCTGGGGCTCTGGCCGTAGGCGAGCGCCGAGGCTGGACGAGGGCCCGCGGCCGTGGGCCACGTCCGACGGCGCGGCAAGGGCGCCAAGCGGGGACCACGTGCGTACTTTCATGTGTCGCGACCTGATACGCTCGCAGTTCGGAACGAACCCGGGGGGGTGAGCCCTCACCCTGCGACTTGGTTCCGCCTCGGGGGCCCCCTAGCCGCCTCGCGCTGAGGCCCCGGCCCCACGAGACGCCACGATCTGGCAAAGATCGAGGTTTGTCCGTTGTCTGGAACCATCGTCACCCCGAACCGCACGGCGAGGGCGGAACGAACCCTGGGGGGTGAGCCCTCACCCTGCGACTTGGTTCCGCCGCGGGGGGCCCCGAGCGACAAGCGACGAGCTCGCCGCCACCCCGCCCCGTCCCGGTTAGCCCCGCCGCGATGTGGTCCGCCCTCTCGATCCTCGCCTGCGCCACCGCAGAACCGAGCGCCGACAGCGCCGACCCCGGACCGGTCGAGCCACTTTTCTCCTTCGCCATCTTCGCCGACCCCCACGTGACCGGCGAGGGCGAAAACGCCGAGCGGCTACGCGCCGCCATCGACTGGGTAAACGTCAACGCCGACGTAGACGACATCGACCTCGTGGTGATCGTGGGCGACATCGGGTGGGCCGGCGGCGAGACCCTGGCCTTCGAGATCCTCTCGACCCTCGCCGTGCCGTGGGTGCCGGTGCTGGGCGACAACGAGGTCCAGTACGGCTCCGAGCAGAGCTTCGACCAAGTGTTCGCCGTCGAGTACGCCGCCCTCGCGGCCACCTTCGAGAACTGGGACCGCGCCGCCACGCCGGTCGAGAACCCCGAGTACGACAAGCAGAGTTGGTTCCAGGACTTCTCCTTCGACCACGGTGGCGCCCACTTCGTGGGCCTCGACTGGAACAGTCGGCACCTGGGCGGCATCGAGGGGGAGATGGCCGATCTCCACGACTTCGACGGCGGCAGTTGGCGCTGGCTGGCAACGGACTTGGAGGGCCTGGCGGCCGGGCCCGACAACCGGGTCCTTTTCTTCTCGCACCACCCGATGCACCTCTCCCCCGGGGCCTTCGACCTCGCCGAGATCGACCTGCTGGACGGCCTGTTGAACACCTACGACGACGCCGTTTTCGCCAACTTTGCCGGGCACTACCACGTTTCGGGCGACGAGTCCGATCCCGCGCGACCGCTGGACGTGTACGTGACCGACGCCCTCTGGGACGACATCAACACGCTGCGCGTGGTCGCGGTGTCGGGCAACGAGGCGGCGCTGAGCTACGAGCAGCGACTCGTCGAACTCCCCTGACGTAGAGGCGATGGTCCGGCCATGTGGCAAAATGGAGTCAGCGTCACCGACTGCTTCGGCCTCCGGCCGTGGCGCCAGCGCCTCGCGGAGATGCTGCTCACCTTCCGGGGCGACGCCACTACCCCGAAGTCGCGGTGGGACTACACCAGCCTGGGGCTCCTTCGCCCGCGGCTCGCGCTCCCCCTCTGGCTGGGTCAGCGCCCGGCCGGACGGCTCACGCCTGTCTACAATCTCTACAACCACACCCAGCCGGACCCGGAGTTGGGCTGGTCGGTGATGCGTCGCGCCGTGCGCGACTTCCGCGGCGGCAGCCTGAGCTATGAGAGCCACAACGGCACCGACTTCGCCGTGCCACCGGGCACGGTGGTGGTGAGCGCGGCCCCCGGCACCGTGCTGCGGGTGTCGAACGAGTTCAACCGCGGCGGCCTCAAGGTGTTCGTCGACCACGGTTCCGGCCTGTTCACAAGTTACAACCACCTCTCGCGCGCTGACGTGAAGGTCGGCGAGCGACTGTCCCGGGGGCAAGCGCTCGGCCTCAGCGGTGCGAGCGGCCTCGACGGCTTCTTGCTCTTCCCGTGGAGCACGCCCCACGTGCACTTCAACGTGTGGCTGGGCGGCGAGTACGTGGATCCCTACGCGGCGGAGGGCGAGACTACGCTCTGGCGCGGCGAGGGCAACGCGCCGGTGCCGCACACGGCTGCCCCGGAGAACGGCGGCCTTCCCCCCACGGCGTGGGACCACGACGCCGTGGCGGCACTGGTCGCCGCCTGCCGCCACCCCGGCGCTCGCGACGACATCCTCTCTGCCAAGGACCCGTCGCAGCGGGCGATGAACGCTCACTTTCACCGCGTCTACTTCCCCAGTCGGTTCTCGACGCGACCAACCCTGGTCCGGGAAGCGCACCCACGCCGTCCCTGGCTCGACCTCCCGCTCTCCGCCGAGGACTACGACGGGGCGCTGCTCCCGCCCTGAGGGGCCGGGACCCCAGACATCGGTCAAAAGACCGCTATCAGGCCCAAGAGACGACGGGTAGGGGGCGCGCTACTGTGTCGTGCCAGGAGCTTCCATGCGCGTTTGCCCGCTGCTCGGCCTCCACGCCCTCGGCATCCTCGGTTGCGGCAGCTCCGGTGGCGATGGCGACCGCGACCCGTCGGACTATACCAGCAGCACCGGCCCCGATCACTGCGGTGACGTCACCGGCAGCGAGGAGTGGGCCGCCGACCTGAACCCGCACACGATCTCGTGCAGCGTGTACGTCGAGGGCGGCAGCGTGACCGTCCGCCCGGGGACGGTCGTCCAGGTTGCCAACGACGCCGGGTTGTACGTCAGCTACCGCGGCGAGCGCGGGGGCCTGGTCCTCGACGGCACCGCCAGCGACCCGGTGGTCTTCGAGGGCGCCGCCTCCAGCGAGCGGGGCGCCTGGTCGGGCATCGCGATCTACGACGCGGCCGACGACGCGCAACTCTCCTTCCAGCACGCCGAGATCTCGGGGGCCGGGGGCTACTATACCTATGGCAACATCCATGTCGAGGCCGCCGAGCCCGTGGTGTCCAACGTCGTGCTGAGCCGGTCGGAGGAGGCGGGGTTCTATTTCACGAGCGGCGCCCGCTTCGCCGACGGTAGTTCCAACATCACCGTCCTCGACAGCGCCCAGTCGGGCGCCATGGCCGCCGACAACGCGGATAGTTTCCCCGAGGCGGGCGCCGACCTCGGAGACAACGACGACCCGCGGATTTGGCTGGGGGGCGGCGACGTGGTCGTCCCCGTGACCTGGGGGAACCCCGGCGTGGCCTACGCCCTCGGTAGCTCGGTGTACCTCGAGGGCACCGCCAACACGCCCGCGGTGCTCACGGTGCAGGCCGGCGTCCAGGTGGAAGTCGCGAACGACGTGGGTATCTACCTCTCGTACCGTGGCGGAGCCTCGGGGCTGGTGACCGAGGGCACGGCCGCCGACCCCGTCCTCTTCACGGCCGCCCAGACGCGGGAGCCCGGGGCCTGGAGTGGCATCGGGGCGTACGACGCCGTCGACGACGACGCCTTCCGCCTGGCGCACACCACCGTGGAGTACGGCGGTGGGTACTACACCTACGGCAACATCGACTGCCACGGCGCCAACCCCACGATCGACAACGTGGCGCTCGAAACGAGCGAGGAGGCGGGCTTCTACTTCACCGACGGGGCTCGCTTCGCCGATGGCTCGATTGCGCTGACGTGCACCGGCAACGCGCAGGCCGGGAGCATCGGTGTCGACGGCGCCGACAGCGTGCCCGAGCCGGGGGCAGCACTCACGGGCAACGACTGGGACGTGGTGTACGTGCAGCCGGGCGACCTCACCGAGAGCGCCACCTGGGGGGACCTCGGCGTGCCCTACGCCGCGGGCACGATCTACCTGGAGGGCACCGGCGCGAACCCTACGGTGCTCACATTGGAAGCGGGGACCACGCTCGCGTTCACCAACGACGCCGGGCTCTACGTCTCCTACCGGGGGGGTGCGGCGGCGCTAGTCGCCGAGGGAACCGAGGTCGCGCCCGTAACATTCACCGCCGCCGAGTTCCGGGAGGCGGGCGCATGGAGTGGGATTTCCATGGATGACGCCACCGTCGACGCGCAATCGTCGCTGGCGGGCATCGTCGTGGAGTTCGGCGGGGGCTACTACAGCTACGGGAACATTCACCTGGACGACGCCTCGCCCACCATCGCCGGCGCCACCATCACCGCCAGCGAGGAGGGGGGGATCTACCTCGGGGGCGACGCCAGCCCCGCCATCAGCGACACGACGTACGCCCGGAACGGCTCTGGCACCCTCGGCCCGTAGTCACGGCTCGCCCTCGATTTCCAGGAGGTAGCGAATCAGCGCCGGGTCCGGCTCGATGCCGTGCTCGGCGAGCGCCGTCTCCAACGTGGGCGCGCGTCCATCGTGCAGGTACGGTGGCGACGCGAAAAGCCCCCGGAGGGACGGCGTTCGCAGTCCCGTCAGCTCGCCGCCCGCACGCTGCCCCGACCCTTCCACGAGGGTGCCCACGTCGTGGAGAACCGGCTCGCCGGGCGACACCCAACCGGCGTCGGTGAGCTCCGGCCCGGCGTGACAGCCATCGCAACCGAGAGCCACGAACTGCACCCGACCCGCCTCCGCCTCCGCGGTCCACGCCCCGTCCTCCTCCCGGAACGGCGAGCGCGGAACGGAGGCCGCGTGGCTACGCACGTACGCCGCCAGTGCGTCGAGCTCCGCCGAGATCCCAGCCTTCGCCGACCCCAGCGGCTCCTCGACCTCCGCGAAAGCCGCGTCGTACATGAAGCCGTCGCCGCCCTGGTGCGCCCGGATCGCGTTCTCGAAGTCCTGGACCTCGTCGAAGTTTGCGGACCAGTGGAGGGGGCCACCGGCGGGCATGGCCCACAGCGGCTGGGTGTCGCGGAATCCCTCGCCCCGGTCCGAGAAGTCCCAGGTGCGCCGGTCGCTACCCCCCTCGAAGTGGCAACTCGCACACGACAAGTATGCGTCGGTCGACATGCGGGGATCCCCGGCAAAGGCAAACACCCCGGCGCCCAGTCGCAGCTCCACACCCAGCGGGTCCTCGTCGAAGAGGGAAACCCTCGCGATCTCGGTGTCGGCGAGGGGGTCGCGCACGTCGTACACCACCACCTCGCCGCTCACCGAGGCGAGCACCCAGGCGGTGTCGCCGTCGCTGACCACGCCGTCGAGGCCCACGCCCACGTTCTGCAGCCCGCCCACCCGGCTGAGCGCCCAGGGATCGAGCACGTCGACCACGCCCGCGCCGTAGTGCGCCACGAACAACCGGTCGCCGAGCGGCGTGAACGCCACCGCCCCCACTAGGTCGCGGTTGTCGAAGGTGGCCCGTGCTCGCTGGGCACCCGTCCGGCGGTCGAGCGCCCGGAGGCTTGCCCGACTGGCCGTCTCGAAGGTGTAGGCCTGGCCGTCGCGCCGCAGGCCGCGCTCGATGTTGGCCTTGGCGCCGCCCACCACCAGGACCTCGCCGTCGGGACTCAGCGCCAACGCGCCGAGCAGCGTCGGCAGCCCGCGGGCGTCGGTGTCGGAGTCGGGACCGGCGTCCAGGGCCATTTCGAAGGTCTCGGCGTCGGAGAGGCGGGTGACCACGCCACCGGCGTCGTCGGAACGGAACCGGGTGACGAACCCGTCGGCACCCACCGCGAGTGCGCGGGGGTCGGGGACCTGGATGAGGGTGGAAACCGCGCCATCGAACCCCACGCTCACCACCTCGCCGGTCCCCGAGAGCGCCGCGCGCACCGTCATGGACGCCGAGTCGACCGCCACCGCGACCGGGCCCGAACCCCAACGCAACGACACGGCGGCGAGCACATTCCCGTCCCCGGCGTCGTGCAACCACACCGCGTCGTCCCGGCAGGCCACCGCGACGACCCCGGCGCTCGCCGAGAGCGAGACCGGGTAGCCGCAGGTGGGCCAGCGCTCCACCACCGCGAGCTCACCGACCACCACGACCTCGTCCTGCTCCGGGAGCACCGCGAAAACGCGATCCTCCAGCAACGCCAAGCGACCGGAGAGGGTGGGCGCTGTCGTGAGCGGTGTATTGACGGCAACGACGCTGGTGCTGGTGGAATCTGTCCGACCGTCGGCTGATACAGCAGAAAGTATCACCGTGTATCGCCCCGGCTCGCCGTAGGCATGAGCCGGTGCCTCGCCCGAGCCGCCGCGGCCGTCGCCAAAGTCCCAGTCGAAGGCGTCGCCGGTGCTGCCGCTGCCGTCGAACACGACGTCCTGGCCCACGAAAACGATGCCGGGGTCGACGATCACCGCCTCGGGCGGCGCGGCGGGCGTGGCGCCGGAGTCGGCCAGCTGCGCGCAGGCGAAAAGCAGCGCTACCACGGGCGCGACTCCAGGCTCGCGCCGGTCGAGAAGCTAAACGTGGTCGTGACGGCGACAGCGTTCCTGGACACGTCGGCGATACCGCCGGCGGGCACCTCCACGAAGTAGGTGGTGTCGGCGTCGAGCGGGTCGTCGGGCACGAAGTTGACCACCGCCTCCTGGCCGTAGAAGCGCCCGGGGACGGCGCGCCCACTGGCCGACCACACGCGGAGGGAGCCCGCGTGGGCGCTCTTCGGCTCCACCTGCTCGTCGAACGACAGTCCCACCCGACTCGTCAGCGGCACCCAGGTGGCCCCGTCCGGTGGGGAGTGCAATTCCAACGAAGGCGACCGCGTGTCGGTGGCGGTGTCGTAGGGGAAAACCAGCGTTGCCATTCCCGGTTCGGCCCCCTCGTCGACGCTGGCCACCGCGACGTTGCCGATGGGCACCAGCGTGTCGAAGTCGCCGCTCATGTCGATGCGTGCCACCTCGGTCGGCGAGGTGGGATCGGTGAAGTCGTACCGGGAACCGAACGACGACTCTCCCTCGAACAACAGCTCGTGGTGCCGCACGGCGTAGCCCCCGTCGCCGTCGGCCACGTAGCCGGCGCCCAGGCGTACGGGGCTGCTGGGGTCCGCGATGTCGTAGACCACCGGCCCGCCACCCTCGTCTTTGCGGGCGAACAAGGCGTAGTGGCCAGCGACGTTGGCGAAGTAGTAGGGGTGGGCCTCGCCTTCCTCGTCGGTGACGCTCCAGTCGGCCAGGAGCTGCCAGTCGTCGGGGTCGCCGACGTCCCACAGCATGGTGCGCGCCATCCCGGCGGTCGACGCCATCGCCAAGTTGCCGATCACGTGGAAACTACCTGCGAGGAAGGCGACTTCTGTCCACTGGTCGGCGATGGCCGGCGCCGCCGGGTCGCTGACGTCGACCGTGAACACGCCGAGCAGCCCCGAGCTCACGAAGAGCCGGTCCCCCTGCCACGACGTCGACAACGACACGCGGAAGTAGGCGTCGGGGTAGGCGTAGCCGGGGAGTTCCAGGTACGACACCCAGGCCGGGGCGGTCGGGTCGGTGATGTCCCAGAAGCCGATGCCGCCGTGGTCGTCGTCGACGTGCGCATCGACCGCGAGGTAGGTGCGACCGCTCACCTCGCCGATGCCCAGGGTGTGCGTCTCGCGCATCAGGGCGTTGTACGCCTCGCCCACCTTCACCGGGTTGCAGGGGTCGTCGAACTCGAAGAGGCTGAGCCCACCGCCGCCGTCGTCGTGGTGTAGTAGTAATCGCGGACCCAGAGGTAGTAGGTGTTGCTGGTCGGCGCCGTCCAGCCGAGGCGCGAGGCTCCGCCGCCGCCGCTGTCGTCGTCCTGGGCCAGCAGGGTGGTGGCATCGGGGCCGTAGAGTCGCAGGACCGTGTCGCTGCGACTCGCCAGGTTCAGGGTTTCGATAACGTAGCTCCTCCCCGCCGTCGCTTCAAACTTCGCCCAGTCCACATCCCCGGCCACGTGGAAATT